>NZ_MWQY01000007.1 GCF_002087085.1 Marispirochaeta aestuarii
AAGCAAGTACCGCCCCGTTGATGTCCACCGCTCCGGTTCCGCTTATGACGATGTTCCCGCCAGTGCTTGTTATTGGGAATCCAATAGAAATTGGATTATTCGCGATCCCGTTGATATCAACAAGACCGACCGCCTCGATGAACCCTCCTTGAGAAAAACCTGCAGCATCCAAATCGAGGCTCAAAAGGTCGGCTGTCGTACCCCAGTTACCCGAAGAACTCACCGTTCCTCCAGTTCCCCCGTTTATCGTCAGGCCATAGCCGCCAGTTATTTCGGCAAAAGTCAGGTTCGCTCCGGCGGGATTGCCATTGGACGTAGTATCGATAACGGCGGTGTTCGTCAAGCTCAGGGTAGTAGTGTCCAGATTTATGGCCCCGCCCTCACTCAGGATTGATCCCGCCAGGGATTTTACACCCGACACAGCTGTCAGCCCGTCAACAAAGCTAACAACGTCACCTCCAGCGTTGCCGAAGGAAATCGATCCGGTGTTACCCAAGGTTGTGGCTCCGGCGATGCTGGTTGACTGGGCACCTGTGCTGTCATTGAAGCTCAAATCGAAGGCCACGCCGGCGCCGACGCTCAATCCCGTTGAAATGGTCAGAGCGTCCGGGAAGCTAATGGAACCGGCGGTCTTGTTGAGAACCACGGAATCGAAAGAGTTCCCACCGGAAATGACTGTCTGGCCTCCGTTTCCATCGAACTCAACGGTGCCGTTGTTGTGAGAGAAGGTGCTCGGGGCAAAATCTCCACCTATATAGGTTATGCCACTGGTGGCGCTATAGGTATCAATACCCAGATCCCCCGAAAAGGTAATATTGCCGCTGCCCGCGGTAATCGACCCTCCGCCGGCGGTATCGTCGCCGACGGATAAGGTTCCCGCGGTTGCAGTGAGGGCACCGTCGACAAACAGTCCCTGATTGAGCGTAAGATTCTGATTGCCGACATCGAAGCTTGCCCCCGCCTCGATAATAAGCTGCCCAACAGTAGGACTGACGCTTCCATTATCGAGGTCGGGCCAGACCGGCAGAGCCGGCGACGCCGGGATATAGGCGGAATCAGCTCCCCCCGGAACTCCGACGGGGCTCCAGTTGGCGTTATCATTGAATATCGTAGAACCTGCAGCACCGGTCCAGACGTAGCTGTTTGTCAAAGCGGAAACAGTGCTTATCTGGGCGGTATCGACAACATTCCAGCTTAAACCGTTGTCATAAGAAAGCTCAAGGTATCCCGCGGTCTCGGTTGCCCCGGCCGTCACCTGTATACCGTCGATGGTCATGATATCACCGACAGAGAATGTCGCAGATGGTTCTATTGTGATAATACTCCCACCTGCATTCGTGTACGAGGCGGCGCTAATGTCCCCGCCGCCGATGGCAAAGTCCAGGGCGGAGGCAGCGAAGCTTGCATCCAGCCCGCCAGGGATGCGTAGCTGCAGGGTTTCCGTTCCGCCGGATCTGGTAATAACCGTCGAGCCTCCGGTCTCTGTTATGATTACCCGCGGCAGAGTTGCCGTGGTGCTGAGATCGATTTCGGTATTGCCGGCGGTCTCCAGACGGGGCTCCGGATCCGTTTCGAAGGAGATCGCAGCTGTCTCATTGGCGCTCGAAAAGATGTCCACCGTTACATTGACGATTTCAATTGCAGAGCCGACGACACCGACTGTCGCCAGTCCGTCGCTATCTGTTGTAACCGATTGGCTCTGCGCCGAAGCTACCGCCCCGCCGTTTACATAATCGATCGTCGCGCTGCCACCCACATTGACAGTGATGGACATGGAATACGGAAGAGGTGTCCCGGAAGAGTCAACGATCTGCAGGGTAACCGTCTCTATGTCGGTCCCGTTGTTCACAGCAATACCGTCTTCGGCGGTAACTGCTACATAATCCGGATTCGTCGATACAGGAGATTCAGCCCCGTAAGCCCGTACCACACCGTCATTGGCGTCGAAGGCCGCCGCCGTCGATCCGTTATCCAGGGAGAAAAAGATCTCGGCGGCATCCTGGTATCCAGAACCGGAGCCCTCGGTGAGTTCCATACGCCAATACCCGTTGGTTTCTATTGTGGTAATCGTATGGTATGCTTCCGTAACGTCGTCCGGAAAATTTGTCGCGCCTCCATCCAGACTGGTGCCATTGATAACCAGTACAGTGGATTTATTGTACAGATCGGCGGTGTTACCGGTACTGTCGAAGTCCCAGCCGTGTACTCCCAGATCTTCGCCGTCCATAGCGTTGGATACAAAGGGATAGATCGTCCAGTCCGGTGCTCCGTCACCGGTCTCCGCGTTATAGATGGGCCAGGAATAAGCAAAGCTCCGCACTCCGCTGATCTGGGTCGGTACCCCGCTGCTGAAACGGGAAAGATCCAGCTGAAACGCATTTTTATAGTTGCCTCCATTGGTAGCCGCGTCGACGACGACCTTGAAGTAGACCTTGGTTCCGAGCTGTTCCCCGTCGGATAGTTTCACTCCGCCGAAGTAGGTCCAGTGAGAACTCTCGCTGCCGGTGATGTTATAATTAGCCGTATTGTCGGCAGTAAAGAACCCGAGCTGTCGGCCAGCCTGGGTTTCTCCCAGAGAGCCAAATATTCTTTGCCGGGAACTTGCATCGGTCAGAGCTCCGGTTCCTCCGAAAAGGTAATAATCGGTGGAACCTGAATTCTGGTCCGGTACTGCACCGTCGGAGCCAGCGTCGTTAATTCCGATATAGATAAACTCGTCGTCCGCTACCGCATCGGAGGGAACTTCGAAAAAGACAACGGCAAACAGGTCAGCGCTGCCAGAGCCCAGAGTAGCCGCTTGCTGCAGCCAGTTGTTGGGTTCCGCAGGGATATTGCTCTGGCTCCAGACAGAAACACAGGGAAAGATTATCGATGCAACCAGGAGAAGAACAATAGATATTCTGCGGTCAAGCAACACGTTTTTCCTCTTTCTAAATATAGGTAATACAGCGATTTGAATTTATCATACTCTTCGATTTTTTTCTAAAACAATCTTTTCCAAATTGCAAGTTACCCCTCCATAAAGGGGTAACTTGAGAAAAGGATTTACATGGGGGTCTAAGGAAGAGGAGTATCGTTGATTCCGGACTCACCTGGAACCCAATATTCACTCAGCCAGAAAGATGGAGACAGCTTCGGAGACTACATCCGGTTCAAGTACTGTGGCTACTCCATTCTTCCAGACCACCGCTTCAGTCGCAGCTTCCGTCGTCTGAGTTCCAGCCAGATAAACGTCGGAGCCATCCACGGCAATACCAGTGGCACTGGTGGGAAAACTGGAATCCTCACCAAACAGGTCGGTCTGGACAGAGCTGTCATCAAGCCACCAGGCCGCCCGTTTGCCGGGGAGGTCCAAATCGAAGTAGGATCCGGCTGCGTACACATTACCCGAATCTACCCAGATCCCGCTGGCCTGGGCACCGACACTGTTCAGCTGTATTTCCGTCGATACACCTTCCCGCCAGTACGCTGCCGTTCCCGTATTGTAGCGTCCGGCGATGAAGGCATTGTTTCCATTATGATAGATAGCCTGGGCATTGGAACCGGCTCCTCCGCTGAGTATGCTCAAACCCGTTGCGGTATCGATCCAGTAAACCGCCAGCTGCGAAGTCGAAACACCCGACACATAGACTCTTCCCGCATCGTCCAGCTGAACATCCGTGCCTCTTGCGTAGCTGCCACGCTGCAACTCGAATTCCGAAACAGCGCCGTCGTCGCTCCAGTAGACAGCCCCTGTACTCATGGAGCCGTCCCAATAATAGCCTGAGACGTACACCGTGCCCTCGGTATCGACGATAATCCCTGTGGCCCGCGCATTGACCGCGAGATCACTGCCGGCAATACCGTTCTTCCAGTAAACGGCCACATCACGACCCGAGGAATCCCGATAAAATCCTGATACGTAAACATTACCATCGCCGTCGACATGTATGTCAGTAGCTTTGGATGCACTCAAAGGGTGCAAGTCAATTCGATTGACGGTGGTATCTTCTGCGATCCAGTACGCCGCCACGGAATAGGAGTCTGGCGTATAATTACCTGCAATGTAGGCTTTTAACGCTTCTTCTCCCGGATCATTAGGATCATAGGGATTTTCATACCAATCCCTGGCCTCTAAACCTCCGCTTAAGCGCCAATCAGTAAAATCAGGGTAGAGCTCCTCAATGCGCTGACCTTCATCCGGATGTACCCAGTCTATGGGAATTAACAGAGCCCAGGGAAATCCATCATCGTCGATAAATCGAACTTCCGGGTTTATTGACCTGCTGAGAGATTCAGCATCCGCCAGATGTATATCATGGCGAGTATCGTACACATACAGATAGGGGTTGAATGGAGGCCGGGAAAGAAGTGCCGTTCCCTCCGGTGCAGCATCATCCAAGAAGTATTGAGGAGAATCAAAATCCAGTACAAAGTAGGCCTCTTTTCCTAGCGCTTTATCCGTACGTGCGAAAAGCACTATCTCCGCGGGAGCTCCGACCCTGCGGGCCAGCCTGGCTTCATTGCCGCCGCTATTGATAAATGTTCCACTGAGAGCTGCTTTCCCCTCAAAAGAGTCAATACGGAGCCCGAAAGCATGATTATATCCGGCCAGCTTCTGCAGCGCTTTCGCCTGGATGATAAGCCGTTTAACCCTGCCTTCGGCATCCAAGATTTCCTGAATATTATAGTTTGCGATAAAATCGTTATAATCAGCGTCTCCCGCGTTGGCCTGTCCGAAGAGATCTTCGAATGCGATGGTAATATTCTGGTCCGCAGGTATATTCATGACAAAGGCTGAGTCAGGATCGTCAGGAAATTCGTCATATTTATCGGGAACACCGTCACCATCACTGTCCCGCATAGGTCCGATACCCCTAGCACCTGCTGAAAGGCTTATCGAGTTGCCTGATGAGGACTGAACCATGGAGACGGTGCGGCGGATATGCGAGAAAGCCGCCATATCATCAATCGATATCGTCCGTGAGACATACCCTTCGGCTTCTATCTTGAGCTGATACACCTTCGGCGCCGCCGGCAGAACCAATTCGGCTTTCACTACCTCGTCGGCTTTTACCGAGGTTGAGTAAAGACGATTCCCTCCCTGATCCCAGAAGCTCAGGAAAATCAAGGGAATATCATCCGGAAGACTCAAGGAAAAGTCCAAGGGCTGTGGATTTTCACCGCCACTACCTTCGTAAAGCCTGAAATCAAGCTCGACCGAGGAGCTCAGCAAGGTTTCGAAAGTAAAATCATCCCGGCCGGTTCGCGCTTCGTCTTCTATCTGGTCCGGCGGAAGAACAAAGACCGTATTCCCCGTTGCCCCGGCGTCGGAGCTTTCGTCCAGGGGCATCTGGCACGCCACGATTGTAAACAAAACCAATACCAAAGGGAATAATCTAGATATTCTCTTCTTCACATACATACTCAGCCTCTTCAGAAAACAACATTGATATTACCATAAATATAGACAAAAGCGGATCATTGCGCCAGATAAATCGCGTTTGCTCTGGATTCGGTTCCCGACTCCAGGGGGACCACAGCGCCGTTTTTCCAGTAGATGGCTTCGGTAACTGTTGCAGTAGTCTGCGTTCCAGACACATAGATATCGGAGCCGTCTACGGTGATGTCATAGGCGGAAGTCGCGTAGTTGGAGTCCTCACCAACAAGCTCGGCCTGCGGTGATGAGTCATCGAGCCACCATGTTGCACGACGATTGCCATATGTAAGGCTGACAAAATAGTCCCCAGTCACATAGACACTGCCGTCATCGACCCATATACCGTAGGCATGCCCACCAGGTGAAACAAGATCGGTTCGTGTCGACGAGTCAGTCTGCCAGTAAGCGGCAGTTCCTGATTGGTATCGCCCTGCTATGAAAACATTGGTTCCATCATGAAAGATTCCCTGGGCAGTCGATGTAATGGTAGTGTCCAATTCGGCAAGGCCGGATGAATTGTCCAACCAGTAGGCAGCGTAGTTATTCACAGTTTTACCTGAAACATAGACTGAAGATCCGTCAAGAATAATATCAGTTGCTCTTGCATTAATTCCGCTGCCGAGCACTGTCTCACTTATTGATCCGTCGTCAGTCCAGTATACTGAAGCGTTGTATTCAGAAAGATTCCAATAGTATCCAGACACATATACTGTCCCTCCGGAATCCACGGTTATCCCCGAAGCCTGGGCAGAATTAGTCATGGGATTACTGAGGTCGCCGCTCTGCACCCCGTCCTTCCAGTAAACAGCCACCTGTATATCCGATGCGTTGATATAATATCCCGAAATATAGATGCTGCCGCTGTCGGTGATGAAAATGTCCGTGGCTTGGGAATCTTTCAACGTGGGAACATCCAGATCGACCCGCGTTATGGTCGTCCCGTCGTCGGTCCAGTAGGCGGCAGCCGTATAGCTGAGGCCGGTATCATAATAACCGGCCACATAAACGGTAATTCCTCCATCATCCGGCGGAGAAGTGTTACACCCGAAAAAAAACAGAAGGATCAGAAGCATATATAGGAAATTCTTCACAAGGCTGCTCCCATTGATCCTGAGAAAGGCACGGTGCTGCCGTCGGTTGATCTAAAGAAGCAGAATCTAATGGCAACTGGATCACGTTTTATTTGTATCGACACTTTTTAGTCGACAATGTAATTATAACACTTCAAAATAAAAATACCAATTCACGTTGGTAAAAAGAGTTGCAGGTAAAATTGTTCAGAGAGACAATACGATGAAGTCTAAAGGGATTCCTTCACCATCCAGCACCTAGGAGCGATTCATTTCCCCGGGCTGGTAATAATCCGGCTTTCCGTACTTGCCCGCCGGTCCCAGACGATAGACCATGATCCAGGGAACCTCGCCGTTAACCAGCCAGTACTCCCGGACTCCGTATTTTTTTTTCATAGAGGTTCAGCTTTGCGGTCTGGTCTTTATAGCCGGTGGATTCAGACAGCAGCTCCACGGCAGGGTCCGGGGCTCCGTGGGCCCCCCCCGTTCATCCAGACGGCCAGGCGACATAGTCGGTGTAGGTGTAGGGTCTCTCCTGTGGTTTCGGCACAGCGATGGGTACCTCCTGCATGTTTACCATAGTATAGCCCCGAATATACAACAGAAAAAGAGCTGCCCTCAAACAGACCTCTTTGACCCTCACACCCCCCCTCTGGTAGAATCGAAGACGCAGATAACAGACGAGGTGGCGGATGATTCAGACAGTTTTTCCCGTTGAGTCCCTGGAGGGGTCAATCACCATTCCGGGCTCCAAATCCCACACTATCCGGGCGCTGCTGATCGCCTCCCTGGCGGAGGGGGAAAGCCTGCTCTCGTCGCCCCTGGACTCCTCGGATACCCGCTCCTGCATTGTCCTCTGCCGCGCCCTGGGGGCGGAGATTACCGAGGAGGATTCCGCCTGGCGCGTACAGGGGACCGGGGGGATTGTAAAACCCGTCGAAGACGAGATTGATGTCGGAAACTCCGGGACATCCCTGTACCTGGGGGCGGGAGCCGCGGCTCTGGGGAAAAAGAAGATAGTCCTGACCGGGGACGAACAGATCCGCTCCCGGCCTGTTCAGCCCCTGATAAGCTCCCTGAGCGACCTTGGGGCCGATGCGGTCAGCGTAAAGAAAAACGGGTCCGCCCCTATACGCATAAAGGGCCCCCTGAAGGGGGGAAAAACACGCATTGAATGTCCCACCAGCCAGTATCTCTCCAGTCTTCTCCTGGCTCTGCCCCTGGCGGAGGGAGATTCTGAGATAGAGGTCCCCCTGCTCCACGAGAAACCCTATGTGGAAATGACCCTGGACTGGCTGGACCGCCAGGGTATCCGTTACGAGAACGATGGTTTTGCCAGGTTCAGGATTTTCGGAGGACAACGCTACTCCGCCTTCGAAAGTCTGATTCCCGGGGATTTTTCCACCGCCACCTTTTTTCTCTGTGCCGCGGCCATTACCGGATCGACCATAACCCTGGAAAACCTGCACATGAATGATCCCCAGGGCGACAAGGAGGTGGCGGAAATCCTGGCCCGCATGGGCTGCGCCGTTACAATTCAGAAACGGGCCATCACAATCTCCGGAAAGGCCATGGAAGGGCGGGTCATCGACATGAACGCCATCCCCGATGCCCTGCCCGCCATGGCGGTAAGCGCCTGCTACGCCCGGGGTACGACGGAACTCGTCAATGTTCCCCAGGCCCGGCTCAAGGAGACCGACCGCATTGCCGTCATGCGGGAAGAGCTCTCCAAATGCGGCGCCGATATCGAGGAACGTTCCGACGGGCTGGTAATACGGCACTCCCCCCTTAAAGGCGGGACTGTATGGAGTCATCGGGACCACCGTATCGCCATGGCCATGGCCGTCGGGGCCCTTGGGGCGGAACGTCCCATCGCCATTCGGGATGCCGAGGTTGTGGCGGTTACGGTTCCCCAGTTTTTTCCCCTCTTACGTTCACTCTACACCTGAGATACAAGGAGTTTATGCTATGAAAATCTATGATCTGCGAAGCGACACAATTACCCGTCCCTCCGGCGAGATGCGCAAGGCCATGCACAAGGCCGAGGTGGGGGACGATGTCTACGGTGAGGATCCCACCGTCAATCTGCTGGAGGAGACCGCCGCAAAAATGACCGGAAAAAAGGCGGCCCTATTTGTGCCCTCCGGCTCCATGGGCAACCTGATACCCCTCTACGTACAGTGCGGCCGGGGCAACGAGGTGATCCTTCACGAAAACAGCCACATAATGCATTACGAGCTTGCTTCAGCCGCGACTATTGCCGGCGTCATGCCCCGTCCTGTACCGGGGGAACGGGGTATCCTGACACCGGAAGCGATCCGCCCCCATCTGAGGCCGGACATCTACTATATGGCCCGGACCGGTCTTATCGAGATCGAGAACACCCACAACAAGGAGGGGGGCACCTGCTGGACGGAGGATGAGCTATCTGCAATTCACCGTTTTGCAAAAAAGCACGACATCCCCGTTCATCTGGACGGCGCCCGGGTATTCAATGCGGCAGTGCATACGGGAATCCCGGTTAAAAAGATCTGCTCCTACGTGGACACGGTAACCTTCTGCCTCTCCAAGGGACTGGGCGCACCGGTGGGGAGCCTTCTGTGCGGAGATTCGGAGTTCATCGACGAAGCGCGGCGGATCCGGAAGATGCTGGGCGGCGGTATGCGGCAGGTGGGAATCCTGGCCGCGGCGGGTCTTTATGCCCTGGAGCACAACATTGACAGGCTCCGGGAGGATCATCTGAACGCAAAGAAACTGGCGGAGGTCCTGAACAACGTCTCCTGGGCAAAGGTGGATCCTGACAGCGTCGAGACGAACATCCTTTTTGCGACGATCCCCGATGGGAACGCCGCGGCGGTCTCGTCGGCGCTGAAAAAGAAGGGCGTCCTCTGTTCCGGCGACGGCAACCGGCTGCGATTCGTAACCAGCATGGAGGTAAGCTCCCAGGATATCCGGGAAGCCTGCGACATAATAGCGGCATTAAAAATATAATTTTATATTTGGAACAAAGATAAACAGGATGGGAATGATGAATAGCCGGGATAATATATATCCCGATCTTTAGTATCCTCCCCATCCTGTTTCTATTTCTTTTTTCTTTTTAACAGCTGTATTACAGAGCCATGTTCATTATCCGGTTGAGGCGTTTTACGAACTCCGCCGGTTTTTTCAGCTCCGCCCCTTCGATCATCATGGCCTGCTCCAGAAGCAGGGTGGCCACGTCCTCCACCAGGGCTTTGTCGTCCTTTTTTGCCTCCAGCTTTTTAACGATCTCATGGTCCGGGTTGATCTCCAGGATCGGCTTGATCTCCGGCAGATCCTTCTGCCCCATGGCCTTCAGCATCTGCTGCATCTGCATGGAGGGGTCGGATTCGTCGGCGACGATGCAGGAGGGGGAATCAGAGAGCCGGCTGGATGCGACTACATCCTTTACCTTGTCTCCCAGGGCGTCCTTGATCTTCTTGATCAGGGGCTTTATCTCCTTCTCCTTCTTCTTGTCGTCCTCGGTCTTGAGGTCGTCGGAGGAACCGCTCTTGTTGATCGCCTTCAGGTCGATCTCCTCGTACTTGCCGATGGAGGGCACCACGATTTCATCGATCTCATCGTCCATTACAAGAACCTCGATGCCCTTGGCCTTATAGGCTTCCAACAGGGGAGAGTTCCGCAGGGTCTCTTCTTTTTCGCCGGTTATGTAGTAGATCCCCTTCTGATCCTCCTTCATGCGTTCCTTGTAGGCCTTCAGGCTGGTGTAGCCCTCGACCTCGGTGGACTTGAAACGTACAAGTTCGAGCAAAGTCTCCCGGTTGGCAAAGTCGGAGTAGAGCCCCTCCTTCAAAGGACGGTTGAACTGCTCGATAAACTCGGTGTACATCTCGGGATTGTTCTCGGCGATCCGCTGAAACTCGGAGAGAAGCTTCTTGGCGGAAGAACCCGTTATGGATGAGAGGATCCGGTTCTGCTGCAGGATTTCCCTGCTGACGTTCAGGGGCAGGTCTTCGGAGTCGATTATTCCCCGTACAAAACGCAGGTAAACCGGCAGCAGCTCTTTTTCGTCGTCGGTAATGAATACCCGTTTTACGTAGAGTTTGACGCCGGGCTTGTAGTCAGCCTGGTACAGGTCGAAGGGCGCCTTCTTGGGTACATAGAAAAGAGTGGTGTATTCCTGGGTCCCCTCGGCCTGGGTGTGGAGCCAGAACAGGGGCTCATCGTAGTCATGGGTAAGGGTTTTGTAAAACTCCTTGTAATCTTCATCGCTGAGTTCCGACTTGGGACGCTTCCACATGGCGGAGGCGGAGTTGATCTGTTCGACCTTCTGCTCCTTCTTTTCCTTCCGCTTTTCCCCTTCCCCTTCGTATTCGGTGGCGGTATAGTGAAGGAAAATAGGGAAGGCCACGTGGTTGGAATACTTCTTGATTACCTGTTCGATCTGCCAGCGGCCGGTATACTCCTTGCCCTCTTCGTTCAGATGCAGGGTAACGGTGGTCCCGAAACTCTCCCGCTCCGCCGGGGTAATCTCGTAGGCGCCCTTGCCGTCGGAAACCCATTTATAGGCTGTATCCTCACCGGCTTTGCGGGAGATAACCTCCACCGAGTCGGCTACCATAAAGCTGGAGTAGAATCCCACTCCGAACTGACCGATCAGGTTGGAATCCTTTTTGGCGTCCCCCGTCAGCTTGCCCAGGAAGTTTTTGGTCCCGGATCGGGCGATGGTTCCCAGGTTTTCAACCAGGTCCTCTTCGTTCATACCGATTCCGTTATCGGAGACCGTCAAGGTCGGTTTGTCACCCTCGGTATAACTGATGTCCACCCGGGGATCAAAGGTGAGTTTCTTGAACTCGTCCTGGGTAAGGGTAAGGTATTTCAGTTTGTCCAGTGCGTCCGAAGCGTTGGATATAAGCTCCCGCAGGAATATTTCCTTGTGTGAATAGAGCGAGTGAATAATCAGATGCAGAAGCTGGGATACTTCGGTCTGAAACTGGTGTTTCGACATTTCCGTGCTCTCCTCTTGGTGCAGATAAAAGATATAGATGTTGTGTTTGGCGGAAATATACTAGCCGGGGGACAAAAATTCAAGAAAATTGAAATGCCCCCCCGCCTGTACTATACTTTTATTCGTATACTGGGGATATTTCTGCCTGAAAATCGTCATAACGAGGCGCTGAATGAAAAGAGTACTCTTACCGCTTTCCCTGATCCTGGTTCTGTTAGTTGCCGGATGCAGCAAAAGGGAACCTGAGCCTAAGACCTCGACAGCAATTGTCCCCTCTCCGACGGTCGTATCTCAGGAGCTCCCTCCGGTTGAAGCTCCTGCTCTGGATGAGGGAATAATCGCCTACATAAGCGGCGAGGTGGATATAGCCGACGAAAGCGGCTGGTTTCCGGCGGAAATCGGCGACCTGATTACCCCCGCCGACAGGATCAGAACCGCCGCGGACTCGAGCTGCGAGATACAGTTCGGCAGAATCGCTGTTATCAGCCTTCAGGAAAACACGGAAATCGACATCAGCCGTATCAATCTTACACCGGAGTCATCAAAGGTCGGAATCGCCATGGCGGCAGGAACGGTGCTCTCCAAGGTGCAGAAACTTTCAGGCTCGGACAGCTTCAGCGTTCGGACCCAGTCCGCGGTATGCGGTGTGCGGGGAACCGAATTCAGCGTTAGCACCGATGCCTCCGGGCAGTCGGTCTTCGCAGTCAAGGAGGGGAGCGTTGCAATCCTCTCCCCCGATATAGATACGGAGGAACTGAAGGATCAGCTTGCCGGTCAGGATGCTGAAACGGAGGAGCTTATCGATCAGCTGCTGGAAACAGCTCCCCGGGTGGAAGCCAACCAGGAAATAACCCTGGGACCTGACTTTGCCGAGGAGACCAGAGAGGCGGCGGAATCCATAAAGCGGAGCGTAACTGAAATTGCAGCGGCGGAGAGCCCTGAAGAGCGGGAGGAAAAAACCCGTGATCTGGCGGCGGCGACGGCGCAGACTGCCCGGATACTCAGAACCGAAAGCTCAGGCCCCGCGGAAATATCCCCGGAAAAGAGGGAGGTCCTCAAGCAGACCGACAAGATGAGGATCCTGGAGATCCCCGTGGCAGCCGCAAAAGACGGCGGATCTGAACTGCCGAAAATAAGGCTCCACAAAATTGCCGTCAAGGCAGATCCGGCGGACGTCGAGATTCTGCTGAACGGGGAGAGGGCCGGAAAAGGAAGCTACTCGGCCCTTTTTGAGGAGGGGAGCAGCCTCTCCTTTACCCTGCGGAGGGACGGATACGCTGAGTACCAGCTTGCCATCTCCGTGAGCTCAGATTCAGCCAGGCTCTACAACGTCAAGCTGGCCTCACTTTCCTCCCAGGCTCCCACACCGCCGGCGGCCCCCCAGGTACCTCCTGCCTCTTCCGCTCCTGAACCCCAAACCGAGGCGGCACCGGAGGCGCAGTCTGTGCCTGCACGTTCGGAAGAACCTCAGCCCCGGGCAGAGACAGTGCCCCCTGCCGCAGTGGCAGCCGCCCCTGCACCTCCAGCTCCTGAATCTCCTCCGCCTGCTCCCGCAGCGGCGAGCCCCCGGACGGAAGTCCCCCGGCAACCCGCCCCCCGGCCACAGCCTGTATCGCAGTCGGAGCCGACAGCCCGGACCGAAGCGGAAATACCGGCTCAGCCGGAGCCGCCATCGGAACCCAGGCCCGCACCTGCAGGGCCCGAAACAGTCCGGATAAGCCTTACAGCATCGCCGGCAGACGCCCTGGTTCAGCTTGACAGGGGCATCAGCGGCACCGGCCGGGCAAGCGTCGAAGCCATGCCGGGAGACCGACTTTCCGTTACCGTAAGCCGCCGGGGTTTTACTGAAGAAAGAATCACCCTGGAGGTCGGAGACAGCCCGGTAAGCAGACATATAGTCCTGCAGGAACAACCTGTACTGTTCAGCAGTTCAGCCTCTCAGACAATCCTTATCGGGTTGGCAGCTTCTGACGGCCTTTTACTGGCCTCGGACGCCCGGGGGACACTCAGTGCAGTAGACCTGGACGGAAAAATCCTGTGGAGGACAGAGAGTTCCAATCGGCCCAACGAAAATAACCTCCCGGTAGTTGCAGGCACCAGACTTGTCTTCTCCGGCAGCAGGGAGCTTTTGATCGCCGATCTTGTAACGGGAAAGGCACTGCAGCGGATCCCCCTCCAGAGCAGCCGCTCCCACCTCTTTGGGCGGAGGGCCGTCCCCTATCAGGACAAAATCCTCTACCCCGCCAACAAATCCCTGGACTTCCTCGATCCCGCCACCGGCTCCTTCAGCAGATTTGCCGATCTCGGGACCGCCGGATCCAGGATGAGCCCCGGGATTTATCGTGACATGATTCTGATTGCGGACCAGGAAGGAACCTTTCTTATGATTGGTGCCGGCGGAAGGCTGGAAACATCTATCCCCACCGGTGCCCTGCAGCCTCTTGCCCAGGCTGTTTCAGTTCATGGTGACCGTGCCGTATTTTCCGGACGCCGGGGAGATGTGGTCTGCCTGGATCTGCAAAAAAGAGTTGTGATCTGGGAAAAAAGCCTCGGGGACACCGGCGTAGCCATCGCTACAGATATCGCTGTGGGTGATTCGGGCATCTATCCCTATGGCATGGACGGGACCATATACGGACTCGATCCGGATGACGGTACCGAGCTTTTCACCCCAATCCGCGGCGCAGCCACACCTCCCCTGATCCTGGACGGGGGCCGGCAATTCGTCTACGGCACCCGGGACCGTAAGCTGATTATCGCTGCGGCAGATACGGGAACAACCAGTAAGAGCCTTGACCTGACGGAACAGGCCTCCACACGGCCGGTAATAATTCCCGGGGACAGCCTGATTGCCCTGGGGACCAGAGAGGGACACGTTATTCTGATCGAACCCGCGGGTATACGCTAATCTAAACGTAAACTTCAGAAGGCAGCAATTCTCACTTGACAGTCGAATAATTATTCGATAATATCGACTCATTCTCTCGAATATTTATTCGACAACAGGAGGAACAGTGAAAGACCGGATTGTAAGCGCCGCCATTGAACTGCTGAACGAACTCGGCCCTCACAAGGTTACCACGAACCATATTATCGACGCCCTGGGAATCAGTCCCGGTACCCTGTATTACCACTACCGGAACAGGGAACAGATCATCCTCTCCATATTCCAGCGGATCACCGAAGATTTCGACGCCCTTTTTGTAGAGAATCCCGTCTCGGGAGAAATTACGGGGCTTCTTTCGATGATAGAACAGATCTACCGTTTGTATTTCAAATACCGGTTTTTCTATATGAACCTGTCCATGCTTCTGGACCGGGACCCGGTCCTCGCGGAGGCATACCGGGAAAACTACCGGATAAAGCGGAAAAAACTGGAGAAACTCTTTTCATCCCTGGAGAAACAGGGACTTATTCGGCCCTTTGAATCACCGGAGGAGAAGGATATCTTCCTTCAGAATCAGTGGCTCATCAACGATTACTGGCTCGGATTCCAGAAAGCAGTTGGCATAAGGGATGCCGAAGAAATGATCGGCAAGGGGATCCGTGGCTACCTGGCTTTCATCCGTGAATACTTGACGCCCCGGGGCCGGAGTGCCCTGGTCACCAGACATAACGATACAGACTGAGGAGAAAAAACATGAAACGAATAATACCGGTGCTGATATTCCTGCTCGCTGCAGCAGGGCTGACGGCAGAACCGGATCAGAAAACCGGTCCGGAGGCAGGCAACGGGATGCTGCAGATCCGCATTGAAGAAGGAGAGCACTACCTGCACAGGGTACCGGTCTTTCTATTTATCGCAGTAAAGGCGCCGACCCAGCTTGCCCTCTGGCTTGAGGACATGGATGGCAATTTTATACGGACCCTCTTTGTCACCAGCAGGACAGCCCTGTCCGACTGGCGAAAAGCCCCGGGGGACAAGACTCAGAAGGAGAATTTACGGCGTCCCGAAAGCCTTCCCCTGTGGACCCACAGGAGCACCGGCAGCACGGCAGATCGATGGGACGGGCCCCTGCCAGGGGTGGACGCGGTAAGCTCGGCGACACCGAAAAGCGGTTTCAGCATACAGGCAGATCTTCCCGAAGGAGTGTCGCGCTTCAGGATCCTGGCAGAGGTGAACGCCTCTCTCGATTTTAACCATTCGTATCCCGAAGAGGCGGAAAAGGGGTCTTCGAGATATTCCGGAGGTCCCTGGGGGAGCGGACAGCCGGCCCTTGTCTATGCCGCCGAAGTGGATAGATCTGAAACCGGCGCCGGACCGCTTGAACTGGAACTGCAGGGACATTCCAGTCCCGACGGCTCCACCGGCGAACTCTACACGGATATGGACGGGATAACGACAGCGCGTGAGATTATCGGTAAAATTGAAGCGGAGCTTCGATAGTCACCGCAGCTAAATAAGGATAAAAACCACGGAAGCTGCGGTCATGCCTCCCAACAGCATCCGCACCCCCCTTGCATAGCGGGCCGAACTCATCAGGCGGCCGAGCAGGGTCCCGAAGCCGGCCCAGACCGATATTGCCAGGGGGGTTATTATCAGAAAGAAGAGGATAATGAGAAGGGCAGACGGCAGAAACAGCTCCCCCTGCACGGGGTACACCGACATGGCGGTGATGGACATTATGTAGGCCTTGGGATTCAGGTACTGAAAACCCGCCCCTGCCATTAGACCCAGGGGCTGCTCCGCCTCTTTCCCATGTTTTTCCTTGCCGGGAGTAAAGGCAATCCGGTACGCCAGATACACCAGATACAGGACCCCGAATACCTTCAGCAGCCCCTTCAGGACAGGAATACTCTCAAAGAGGACTCCCAGGCCCAGGGCGCTTAAAACAAGCTGGCTGATTATCCCCAGGACAATTCCCCCGATCAGGGGAAGGGTTCGCCGGTAGCCGAAGCGTGCTCCCGAAGCTGTGAGCAGCATGTTGTTGGGCCCGGGGGTTATGGTCATGGAAAGGGTAAATAGAAAAACCGGAAGGATAATAGCGTACATGGAAACCTCCATACTCTTTTCGTCAGAGAATAGAAGATCCGGGAGAACAATAACAGATACAGATATTTGATTTAACGACCATAACAGTTTAAACTTTCCTATGGCTTTTTCCCCGGATTCACGGCGCTTCCTCTATGAGAAGATAGCCGACAGTATTTCCGATGCAATCGACTCGGGATCAATACATTACGGCGAGAAACTCCCCTCTTTGAGAAAAATGAGCTCCCGTTTCAGGTGTTCGGTTTCTGTAATAATGCAGGCCTATGAGCAGCTGGAACGTCTGGGAAAAGCATGTTCCATTGAAAGATCAGGGTTTTACGCTACCTGCCCGCGAAACGGACAAGCTCCGGAGCCGGAAGCCGAAACCTACACCCTGAAACGTGAGGATGCAAAACCGGTCAGCATAATCGGCCGAATCGTCGAGGCAAGCAACGACACCACGATTCTGCCCCTGGGAGCGGGAATCCCCGATAATGGCCTGCTCCCCTTGCGCAGTCTTCGTCAGTCGATAAACCGGGTCATGCGGGGGCGCCCCGGCATACTCCGGGAATACAGCAACGAGGCGGGCAGCGCCGCTCTGCGCACCCGGATCGCCCGCAAAATGCTGGACAGAGGTGTAAACGTGCCGGCAGATGAGATCCTCATCACCAACGGATGCATAGAAGCCCTGAGTCTCGCGCTTCAGGTCTGCACCGGGGTCGGGGATCCCGTGGCCATTGAAAGCCCGGTTTTTCTGGGAACCCTTCAGCTTCTGAACGAGCTGGGCAGAAAGGTAGTCCCCATACCTACTTCCGCGCGGGACGGAATGGACCTGGAGAGCCTGGAAACAGTACTGAAAAAGGGGGAAGCAAAAGCTGTTGTTACCACCGCGATTTTCCAGAATCCCCTGGGGTTTCTTCAGCCGGAGGAAAAACGGAAAAAAATGGCGGAGATGGCGCACAAATACACAGTTCCGCTCATCGAGGATGATATCTACAGCGACTCATCCTTCAACCATGAAGTCTTTCCGCCAATAAAAAGTTTCGACACCCGGGGAAATGTTCTCTACTGCGCCTCCGTCTCCAAGACCCTGGGACCGGGGATGAGAATCGGCTGGCTGATGGGAGGAAGGTTTCACAGCCGCTGCAGGACCCTTAAAACCGCCCTCAGCCTGGGCGGGAGCCCTCTTCTGCAGGAAGGGCTGGCGGACTTTCTCAGCATGGGATCCTATACACGCCATATCCGGAGGCTTCAGACAGCGATGGCCGGTCAGGCACGGGAGACCAAACAGCTCCTGTTGGGCGCCCTTCCCCCGGGAACGGCCATAAGTGATCCCCGGGGAGGCTACTACTTCTGGGTGGAACTACCCGGAAAAATAGATTCCCTGCAACTCTTCGAAACCGCCCTGAAGGAGGGAATCGGCATTGTTCCCGGCCAGGCCTTCAGTTCAGGCGACCGCCATAAGAACTGTATCCGCGTCAGCTACGGTTCACCCGTTACCCGGGCAACCCGGGAAGGCATAGAGAAACTCGGATCCGTCATTGAGAAAGCGATCAGGATGTAGTAAAAAGAGAGATCATGTTCGTACCGACCCAATCCCGTGCAGCCGAACTGGAAATAAAAAAGTCACTGTTTCTTGCGGCCGCCCATCCGGTCAGCTCCGAGGATGAGGCAAAGGAAATTATCCGCAGAACCAGGGAGGAACACCCCAAAAGCTCCCACGTGGTGTGGGCCTTCGTTCTGGGAGACGAAAACACCCAGCATCTGGGAATGTCCGACGACGGGGAACCCAGGGGAACCGCCGGCAAGCCCGCCCTCTCGACCCTGCAGTACAGCGGACTTACAAACATCCTGGTATGCATCGTACGCTACTTCGGGGGAACAAAGCTGGGCACCGGCGGGCTGGTCAAGGCCTATACCGACTCCACGAAGGCCGTAATCGACGATATTCCCCGGAAACTCCTCGTGGAGGAGACTGTCCTGGGACTGCGCTTTGGATATCACTATTACGAAGGAATCAGGAAGGTGCTGGGGGAATACAAGGCCCGAATCGAGGCCGAGGACTTCGGTACGGAAGTGTCCCTGAAGCTCTGTATTGAAACAGAGCACGCCGGGGAGCTGAAGCAGGCCCTTGGAGAACTCACCAGCGGAAGCGTGGTTATTACAGCCTGATTCCTGATAATGGAAGCATAATCTCGCTGTCTCCGTTATATGCAGTAAAAGAATCAGTCACAGCAGCGGCATCGGGAACCGAGGCGTAATCTCCGGCAGTCGGTGTACCGGAAGAGTCCATATCGAGAAAAGCAAAATAGGTGTAGCTCTGCCCCGGGGTGAGGAAAAAGCAGAGAATGTTCAGGGCCGCAGGGCTGGTAATCGGGATTGAGATATCCGGATTCATAACCGTAAAATCCATGGTGCCGCTTCCCGCAATTAACTGCAAATAGAGAGGTCGGTCCGGTGCCGGCAGTTCGGGAATCCGGTAATCAAACCGCAGGAAGCTGCGGCTGTCCGGGCTGAAGGGCACCGACTGGGATGTATCATTCACAAAGCCGTACAGTTCAAGGGTTTGGCCCTTTTTGGGCGTCAGCTCTATAACCGGCCAGAACTGATCGTTGACAGTGGCCATATTATCGTCCACGGTATCCTCGAGCACATACAGGTAATAACGATCCAGGGCATCCGACTCAGATACATCCAGCAGAGCAACATCCCGGACGGAAGCCATGGGAACAATCGAAGTCGACAGGTTTACACTGGCCCCCCAGGTGGGAATAAAGAATTCCGATGACAGGGTCAGAAAAACCTCTCCAGTACCGGCGGAATTATCATAGTCCCTGAGAATAACCTTCGTTCGCTCCTCCCTGCCACAGCCGGTAAGCAGCACAATAAAGATGAAAAGGAAAAATACAGCAGATCGCTTCATCACCGGGCCTCCCGCACAAATGCCGCCGGCAGGCTGTAGATCCCGTAGACCCGATCTCCGTCCTCTTCCGACCGATACAGGAAAACCAGCTCCGGGTCAGTGGAGGAGCGGTACCCCAAAAGGCGCATACCTTCGAGTTCGTAGTCGGCAAGCTCTTCCCCGGTGGAATTGAAGATTTTCAGGGTCTCCCCATCCATTCCCACAAAGCGGTCCCGGGAGACAAAATGGAAATCCCGTTCGGCGCTTAATCGTCGAACAGACAGGCTGTAGTCGGTCTCATCAACGGAAACCAGCATTACCTTTCTCTCCCCGGTACTTCCGTCGCTACGGGCAAGGATGAACTTGTGTTTTCCGTTCCAGGAGGCAAGGGTAGCTGGCGCGAAGGCAAGAAAGTCAACCGAAACCGGGCCCCAGGTAGTGTCGGCTTCGGGGAAGGCGGCACTGACGATATCTGACAATAAAACATCTCCAAGATTCAGCAGGTTCACATTGTATGTCAAAGTCCCCGTACCAGTATCAGCTAACCACTCCGCAACCACCGGGTCACCCTGGGTTTGTATGAGATGCATGATATTGTTGTACACAGTTATAGAAGTCGTACCGAATACATACCCGGGCGTCTGGGTACCATAATCGTTGAACATCCAGTTCGTAAAATCATACTCCATCAGGGCCAGTCCCTCGTTGGCCCCGCTCTCAAAAAGTTGTACAAACCAGCCTTTCCGGTCAAGGGAAACAATGCGCCGGTAAAGAGGATCAAAATACGGGAACCAGAGAGAGAAAAGATTCCCATCATCCAGGTAGAACAGCCCGCCCCAGAAGGTACATAGATACACTCCGCTTCCGTCTCCGTTATCAGGAACCCCCCAGGCGAGGTCCCAGTCGGGATTAAAATTATTGTCCCGCAGCTGTCCTTCGTATTCGAAGGGAAGCTCCAGGAACTCGAGCTTCTCCTCCAGGTAGGCCTCACAGGAACTCAGCAACAAAAGCAGGGCGGCAACAAGAGTCAGATATCTCATAGCTTCCACCGTATCCCAAGGTTGACCGGCCCGGACCACTGCAGATGCCAGTGCCCCTCAAGATGCACCGGCTGCCCCTTGCCCGCATGGTAATCCTCGAAGGGATGGTCGTAAAAGGAGCTGTAAAAGAACCGCGGCGTGTAATCCAGAACAAGGCGCAGGTCATCACGTCTGAAAAAAGCCATATCCAGTCCCATGCTTATATCGATACCGGCGGTCAGGGTTTTAGACAGGTACATTCCCTCGTCGCCGAAGACAAGGCGGGTCAGAACCCCGAAGCCCATGTAGGGACGTACAGGGTATTCAGGTCCGAGCCCGTAACCGCCGATACCGGCCACGGGCTGCAGAAAACCCCGGGAGGGATCGGTCCAGAGGGTAAACATATTTTTCAGGCTCAGGATGTTCTGTTCCAGGGAGGCATACAGGTAGATCTCCTCATCCAGCAGAAAGCGGATGACACCCGCGGCGGCACCGAACTCCCACAGCCGGGCCTTCAGCTCCACAGCCCATTCGGCATAGGGTACCAGATCAAGAGATCTGGTTTCATCCTTCTCGCCGAAAAGGAGCTCTCCTTCTGCGGGAACATACCCCGGGGCTTCGGCGCGGTAGGGAAGTATGGACCCGGGAAGAGCGCGAAGCTCGATGAATCCGTTCTGTTCACTTTTCCGGATTCCCTTGTCAAGGACAAGGATCGTTTCCGGGGGCAGCTTCAGCTTCAGTGTAACGGGAACAGGTCCGCCTTCAGCTTTCGGTCTGCTGAAGATAATGTCCGCTTTTCCCCCTGCCGCTGCAGCACGGGCGGCTTCCGCCGCGAGGGGAGGAAAGCCCTTTTTCACGGCCGACAGCACCCGGGGTAAAAAGTCCGTCAGAAGCTCTTCAAGATCGAAATCCTGGAAAATATAGGCATCGGTAAAGACCTCCTGGTCGGTATACCGGTCAACGCCCCGCACCCAGAGGCTGGAACGGGAGCCGAACTCAAGGCGCCCGGAATAAATGATCGCGTCGCTCGCTTCAGGGTTTGCCGCGATTTTCAGGGTATCCAGGTTCAGAAGCTCCGCCTCCAGGTTCTCTGCCAGGAGCATCAGCTGCGGATGCTCCTCTTCAGTGATGACGGCAATGCTGCGCTTTACCGCCGAGTTGTCCTGGGACCACAGGAACAGCGGGAAGAGACACAGGAGCAGAAGGAGGCGCTTAATCATAGGCATACCTGGCCACTCCTCCCCGGATACTCGTTACAAAGATGTCCATTCCCGATTCCGCCAGTTCCGGAAAGGTCTCATTGCCGGGGATATCGGTTTTCAGTTTGCGCTCCCCGGTCACGTAGTCGTAGATCAGCATGGTCTCTTCGTCTTCAATCGCATCGCCCCAAAGAAGAAGGTACCGGTTGTTGACGGATACGTTGAGCCTGGATGCCACATAATAGTCGTTCGTACCGTCCGTAAAGAAACGATCATTGAATATCAAATCACTGGTCATCAGAGAGATCCCTGCAGCGGAAATCCAGTCTGGCGGAGTAATGTTATAAACAGTAAACTGGGCTGAGCCCTTACCGTAGTACCCTGTCCCATTCTGGGCCACAACACGTATCCCAGCACCCTGCGGCATCGTTCGCAGCGATTGGGAAACAAAGAGTTCTGATGCTGACGCGAGCCTCTCTTGGTCACCCCCGGGATTAACTGCAACATCTGAACTCCAGAAAATACTGTCAACATGAGTATCAAAGTACGGTATCAATACATAGGCCCTGGAACCAGACTCGGTAATGTGGGAAACCAGAGGTCCGTATGCTGAAATGTCAGCAGGCTCAAATATCGCCTGTTGTGTATCCTCATCCAGCGTCAGGGTATCGCCATAGCGCAGACCACGGTCCCAGTCTTCGTGCAGAGCGTTAATTACCACCCGCCCGCTCACGGGATCACGGTAGCAGTTTATCGGCGGAAGACGGTCCTCCCAGAAATCCCTCTCGTATCCCAGGTCCTGGCTGTAAGGGTAATACTGGTAGCTCGAGAGCCTGCTTGCCCGCAGTACGTAGACCCCCCGGGTTCCCAGCACATAGACCCTGCCGTTGAACTCCCGGGGCCGGGAGACCAGGTGCTGTCCCAGGCTTACCGCGTCCGCGAGTTCGTGGTTTATTCCGATCTCTTCGAGCTGATTGATATACCCGTCAAAACCGAGGTATTCACAGGAGGCCAGGAGGAGCGTCAGAATCAGCATCGGTATCCGCATCAGTTTTTCCATGCCGCCCCCAGGTTTATCAGGACTATACCGCTTTCCCGCACCTTCGCAGGGGTGTAATTCGGGTAATAGCCCCGGATTCCGATGTGGGCAAGCCAGGTCGGCCGGTTCAGTTCAAAACGAAGCCCTGCTCCGGTCATTAGAGCGCGGAAGGTTCGCCATTCCTGATACGGGTTGGTGTAGGTATTGATGCGCATGTTGAGTTCCAGTTGAATCCTTCCTTCGGAATCCGGCCGGGAAAAGGGATACCAGCCGAGATGAAACCCAAGCTCACTCTCAATAAGAAGATCACCGAAATCGGGAGCAAAGATATGGTCCTCCCAGTAATCCGGCAGGGGAAAAAGCCCCACCGAGGCACCAAGGGTGGCGGATTCCCGGAACAGCCTGTAACGCCCCTCGAACAGCAGCCCGAAGGGACGCAGGTAGGAGAAGACAAAGCCCCTGTCCACGGTCATTTCCGGGTAAAGCTCGGGAATTGATACGGAGACATCCTCGGTACCCGCCAGGCCTTCCACAACCCGGGTATAGTGCCCCGGCTTTTCCACCGTCATGCGGTATCGGCTCTCCGCGGGGATCTCGAAGCTCAGCTTTCCATCGGCAAGGGTCCCGGGACTTGTGCCGTCATGCAGCAGGAGCTTTGCTTCGGGGTCAGGTTTCGACTGAAGGGTAAAAAGCACGGTACGGCGAGCCCGTTTTTCGGCCCGTACCTCCCGCAACCTGGCGTCAAGGGCCTGCAGCTCTGCTTCTGAAAGAGGCTCGGTTCTCTCGAGGATATCCGCAGCGGCCTGTTGTGCAAGAAGGGGGAAAACAGATTCCAGGTCGTCCATGAAAAATCGCCCCTGGTAGGTCAGGGAGAAGGGCTCCCTGCCCGCTCCAAAGTCGCTCACCCTGAGAACAAGCCTGCCGAAGAATTCCGAGTTCCGGAGCTGCTCCGCGACAAAAAATCCGTTCACCGCAGCATCTGCCCCCTGGAGCAGGGCGTATTCCCGTATATCGCCGATCCCGGAATCCCCGGGTTCCCCGAGCTGTGAGGAGCTTCCCAGTCTCTGTACGAGAAGACCGGCGAAATCGGTACTCAGTCCGTCGGCCCCTTCCAGAGACCCTTCTTCTTCCGTTCCGGCAAGATATTCGGGGGGAAACACCAGAAAACGCCTCTCTGCAGACCCGGCAGCAGCGTTCTCCTCATGATTTCCCCCGGCATACAGCGAGACAGCCCACAGGAGAAATGCGAGGAGTACTGTAAAGTGGTGTTTCTTCCGGTATATCTTCATTCTGCCTGTTACGGTCCTATTATAGTTCATCGGCAGGGGGAAGGAAATAATTCGCAAAAAGTGTGTTGAAACCTTCTGCCAAGGCGGCTATACTGACTTCGATCATGGACGATGACCCCTACCCTCCGTCGCGCAGTTTACCTCTCAATGACAGTTTACCCTCCCCGGAGCCTGTATGCTGAGCAGCATCATCCTGCTTGTTACCCTGATACTGCTTTCAGGATTTTTCTCCGCCAGTGAAACCGCCTTTACCTCTCTGTCTACCCTTCAGATCCAGCACATGGTTGATAACCACGGCCGCCGGGGACGACGGGTCAAGGAACTGTCGGGAAAGCCTGATGTCCTGCTGACAACAATCCTGATCGGCAACAACATGGTCAATATCGGGGCCTCCGCCATTGCCACGGAAATGACAATCCGGCTTTTCGGAAGCCAGGCCATCGGTATCATGACCGGAGTCCTGACCCTGATCATTCTGATATTCTCAGAGGTAACTCCCAAGCGTATAGCAATAATCCATAACCAGGGGATCGCCCTTGTTACAGCCTTCCCCATACAGGTCCTGTCGGTCATCCTTTTTCCATTCATCCGCATGATCAGCCTGATAAGCTCCCTGATAACAAGGTTCTTCTCTTCGGAACGCCGGGAACACCTCTCCATGGAGGGAATACTCCACATCGTCAATATGGCGGGAACCATGGGTGTGGTAAAACAGTACGAACAGGAGATGATCAAGAGCATTTTCCGGCTCAACGACGTCTCCGCCAAGGCAATAATGACCCACCGAACCGAGGTTTTCAGCCTCGAGAAATCCCTCAGCCTCACCGAAGCCTTTCCGGAGATGATCGAAGAGGGTTTTTCCCGGATTCCGGTCTACGACAGGGACCCGGAAAAGATCGTCGGCGTGGTCCTTTTCAAGGATGCCGCCCGGGAGATTGCCAACGGCAGGGGAAGCATTCCTCTTCAGGAGCTTATGCTGGAACCGATGTTCATTCCCACGACAAAAAAGATCTCCGATATCTATACCGCCTTTAAGGGCGGCAAGCTCAACCTCGCCGTCGTCATGGACGAGTACGGAGGGCTCGCCGGAATCGTAACCCAGGAGGATGTAATCGAGGAGCTTTTCGGCGAACTCTATGACGAAAACGAGGAGAAGGGACGGGAGCGGATCCACCACATCAAAGGTAACCGATACCGGATAAAAGGGGACACCTCCCTCAAACAGATCGAGGACAGTCTGGGGATCGAGCTTCCCCACGGCAAGTATGTCCAGACCATTTCCGGTTACATATCGGAGCTCCTGGACCGGCTTCCCCAGCGCAACGAGACGGTGGAGACCGAATGGGGAGAACTGACCATCGAGGGCATCGTACGTAACCGCATTACCTCGCTGCAGCTTATTCTCAAAGAAGGGTCAAAGAGCTCGGAGCAGAATAACAGCCATTCCTCCGCGATGTGAACGGATATAACAAAAGGAGCGGGTTTATGCAGGTAACAGCCCTGGTCGGGAGCAGAAGAAAAAACGGCAATACCGCGTTCATAAGCAGAAAAATTCTGGAAGCCCTGCGCACCGCTCTGCCTTCGGTGGAAACGGAGCTGCTTTTTCTCGGAGATTTTGACATCCGGGCCTGCACCGGATGCGAAGGCTGTCAAAAAAGCTGGGACTGTATAATACGGGACGATTACGCCGCTATCGTCTCCCGCATCGATGCAGCCGACGGGCTGATCCTCGCCTCCCCCACCTACTGGTATTCCGTCACCTCGGACATGAAGCGTTTTATCGACCGCAGCTACAGCCTCATCCAGTATCCGGTGAGCCGGCGGGAGTGGATCAGCAAATACTCCGGGACCGGCAAGCTCTGCGTGACCGCCGCGGTCTGTGAACAGCATGACGAATCGATGATGGGCAGCACCCTGAGCCTCCTGAATGATTTTTCAAGAGATCTGGGAATCGAAGCAGTCGCCTCGGTCAAGGCAATCGGCCACTTTGACGCGGGAAGCGTCGGCGGGGATTCGGCGGTTATGGAACAGGCAAAAAGAGCAGGAAGGCTGCTGGCGGAACGTCTCGATTCCCCTTGAATCCTCCGGAATTCTTATTTCAGGTCATCCCCGCTGTCGGTGACATCCCGTTCGGGTCTGCTCCCGTGCCGGAAAACACCGGAAAAATCGGAGTCCCCCCGCTGAATCATACCGCCGAAACGGCTCTTCAGCCAATCCCGGAAAAATATCCTGGTAAAGGGAATCAGCAGCAGAAATCCGAGAAAATCGGTAATTACTCCGGGAGTAATCAACACGATTCCCGCGGCGAATATCAGCAGGCCGTCTATCATGTCATCCGCCGGGAATATCCCCTGCTGCATGGTGTGCTGGATCTTCATCCAGACCTTGAAGCCTTCCTGCCGCGCCAGGGCAGCTCCCAGAACCCCGGTACCCAGAACGAGAAGCAATGCCATTCCCGCACCGATGTATGAGCCGATCTTTATCAGAAGGTAGAGTTCAAGAATCGGCAGAAGGGTAAAAAAGGGAAGCAGGCGTATGAACATAATCCACTCCTCCTGAAATCAGGGTATCCGGGATCTTCCGGGGGGTCAACGGCCCCGGGCAGCAAAAAGCTGCCGTAAAGCTTGATAATCGAATACAATTCAATATACTGAAATCGAGATGATAAAAAGGTTTGCCCGGTATACCCTTTCGCATCCCGCGCTTCCGCTTTTTTTATTCTGTTCTCCTTCACTTTTCGCGGAGGTGCCCCGGAACCTGACGACCTCTCCCTGGATGCTCTCCATGATGATCCTTCTCGGCGGGATAGGCTTCGGCAGCCTGCTCTTCGTGATTCTCCTGAACCGCGTCATCCGCCGTATTCGCAGGGAGCTGGCGGAGGAGAGCGAAAAATACCGGGCCCTGGTCAACAATACGGGGCTGATGGTCCTGCTCATAGACCCGGAAACCGCGGAAATCCTGGACGCGAACCCGGCGGCCCTTGAGTTTTACGGATACTCCCGGGATGAGCTGAAAAGGAAGACCGTATTTGATTTGAACATCGATGATCAGAATACCGTTCAACAGAGGATCCGGCGAGCAGCGGAATCCGATAAATCCAATATTCATACCCGCCACCGCCTTGCGTCCGGGGAGATCAGAAACGTGGAACTCTTTATCGGTCCGATTGTTACCGGGGGAAGGCGCTGCAATTTCGCCTTTATTCTGGATGAGACGGACAAGATCGAAACCCTCCAGAACCTGGCGGACGAGAAACAGCGCTGAAAATCAAGAATGACTTCCTCGCCAATATCAGCCATGAGCTTCGGACCCCCCTGAACGGAATAATCGGGATGCTGAGTATCCTGGAAAATCTGGATCTTCAGCAGGAGGAACGCTACTTTCTCTCCCTGGCCCAGGAGTCGTCGCAGCAGCTTTTTGAAGTGATCCGAGACCTGCTGGACTTCAGTCAGCTCGACTCGGGGGCCCTGGGGCTGAAGAATGAGGTTTTTGACCTTTCCGAGGCACTGCACATGGGAGCAGGTCTCCTGGCGGCCCAGGCAAAGGAGAAGGGCCTTGAACTGGAGACCAGCATCCATTTTACATATCCCTGGTATCTGGGAGACAGAAGCAGAATTCTGCAGATTATCGTCAATCTTCTCTCCAACGCCGTTAAATATTCCGATTCGGGAACCATACGCCTGGAAGCCGGAGACCGGGAAGGGCTGGAAATTCGGGTAATCGATGAAGGGATCGGCATACCGGAATCCCAGCAGGAAGAGATATTCGCATCCTTTCACCAGCTGGAAAGCCCCTACAACAAACGCGTCAGGGGCGTGGGACTCGGCCTGGCTATTGTCGCGGAACTCCTGAAGCTGATGAAAGGCTCCATATCGGTGGAATCAAAAGAGGGGCAGGGTTCATGTTTTACGGTACATCTGCCGGACAATTTCCGGAAGCAGACAACGGAAAGCTTCGTGGAAGAGGGACCGTCAATACCTGCGGACAAAATCGGGGGCAAGATTCTTATAGTTGAAGACGAAGCAATCAACCGGATCTACCTTTCGAAAATGCTCTCCGGCCACGGGTTTTCCATAGTGGAAGCAACAGACGGGCATCAGGCGGTGGAACGCTGTGTAGCCGAATCTCCGGACCTGGTTCTCATGGACATCAGCCTTCCCCGGCTCAACGGTATAGAGGCTACCAGGGAAATCCACGGTATGGGAAAATACCGGAACCTGCCGATCATTGCGCTGACAGCCCATGCCCACACCGATGATATTGATACCTTTCTCAAGGCCGGGATGAGCCGGGTAATCACCAAACCGGTAAAAGAAGCTTCCCTTCTGGAATCCCTTTCAGAATATCTGAAGACGTAAAGCCGGGTTTTTTAACAGAAATTAAACATAACAGCTGTAGGAAATGGCCCCTGAATGCATTACCATCCTCCCATGACCGGCAGCAGACATACCGGATTCAACCTGGACAGGATAGAACAGTCCCTCAGCTCCTTTCGCAGCCATTTTACCGAAATAAACGCCGCCCTTATTATGAGCAGGGAGGATTTTACCCCCCTGATCGTCTCCCAGCTGATGGAGGCCTACGATTTTGCCAACCATTTATGGAAGAACAGCATCAACCTCTTTTCCCCTTCCGGACTCTACCATATGCTGGAACTGAACCATATCGTGTTATGCGGAACCGACAAGAGCCGCCGGCTGGAGTACTTTGCCCATCTGCAGGAAACCCGGGCGAAGTTTCAGAAAAACATAAAATCAATCCTCGAGTGGTACAGAAAGAAGTATAAAAAGCACACACCCTACAGGCTTGCAGCGGGATACTACACCCGGGCCCTGAGTCATCCCCAGCTCTTCGTGGAAGGGAATCATCGTACGGAAAATATCATCATTAATTATTATCTTATGGGAGAAGGGCTCGGTCCCTATGTGGTATCCCGGGAAACTGCAGTTGAGTATCTGAACCTTTCGGGTATGATAAAATTCAGTTACAAGGGAGAATGGATAACCGACATGAAGCGGGGAAAATACGAGAATGTTTTTGGTGAGTTTCTCCGCAACCATGGTGAATCTGATTTTCTTCTGGAGGGATGAATGGACTGGTCTGCACTTCTCTACAATCCTGTTCTGATCCTTCTGCGGGTTCTGGGGGGACTGGGGATTTTTCTTTACGGTATGCAGACCATGAGCGAAGGGATTCACAAGTGGGCAGGCCCGCGGCTTCACGGCGTTGTTCAGGGGCTTACATCGACCCCGCTGTCGGCGATAGTAACGGGAGCGGGAGTTACCGCCCTTATCCAGTCTTCCTCCGCCACAACGGTTGTACTCGTATCCATGGTTAACGCAGGACTTATCCCCCTCAGAAACGCCATAGCAGTAGTTATGGGGGCGAATATCGGGACAACCTTCACCGCCTGGGCGGTCTCTCTTCTGGGATTCTCCCTGGACATCTCCTCCTTCGCCCTCCCGGCCATCGCCATCAGTCTTCCCTTCCGATTCAGCAGGCGGGAGAGGAACAAGCGTTTCGCATTGATTCTGCTGGGTTTCGGTCTGCTGTTTCTTGGAATCAACGAGATGAAGACAGGGATGTCCGCCCTCGATCAGAGTGATTTTATCTCCCGGGTCCTCCTTATTTTTCCCGAGAAGGGATTGGGTACCCGCCTGATCTTTATTCTTGTTGGAGCCGGTTTAAGCGTGGTACTCCAGTCCTCCAGTGCCGCCATAACCCTTACCCTCACCATGGTCTACCTGGGACAGCTGCCCTTTTCCCTGGCGGCGGCCATCGTACTGGGGGAGAATGTAGGAACAACCCTCACTGCATACTTTGCGGCTCTTGAGATGTCCGTGGAGGCCAGGCGCTGCGCCAGATCACATCTGCTCTTCAACATCTTCGGTGTAATCTGGATGTTTTTTCTGCTGAACCCCATGATTGTTCTGCTGGATATCCTTGTTCCCGGATCCCTTTCGAACCCCCCGGGAACCACCTTTCACCTGGCGGCTTTTCACAGCCTTTTCAACATAGTGAACACCCTGCTCCTGGCGGGATTCATCCCGCAGATAGAGAAACTTGTTATCCGCCTGATTCCCGACAGAAAAACGGATCTCCCGGAAGGCGGAGCCCTTGCGTGGATCAGCGGCAATCTTCCCGAAGCCCGGGATGCCAACCTGATAATCGCCGGGGGAGCCGTTCTGAAGCTCTCCCGGGAAGTGCGGATCATGGCAGACTACGTTATCAACTTTTTTGAACCCAGCCTTGATGAAAGGCAGGAGCTATCCGCTCTGATTGAGAAAAAGGAACAAAGCGTCGACGGTATGGAGGAATCCATCCTTACCCATCTCTCCGAATGTGCGCTGCAGAATCTGAGCGAGGAGCAGGCCCAGTGGGTGGCAGCCCGGATGCGCATAATCGGGGAATATGAACGCATAGCCGACGGCCTGGTGAATATCCATAATCTGTCGGAAAAACTGCTGCGGAAAAAAAGCGGAGCCGGAAGCGAATCAGTCGACCAGATACTGGAAATAGCCTTCGCAGTCAGGGATTTTCTCGAATATATCTCCACCCTGCTGGACCATGCTGTTGCTGACCGGGAAATGGAACTGGCCCGAACAATGGAAGAAGAGATTATCCGCTTCAGAAACAAGCTGGACAAGATATCCCGAAAGCGGATAAAGTCCGGTGGCAACCTGAAGGGAGAACTGCTGTTCATGGAGATAGTCCGTCGCTTCGAGACAATCGGAGATGACTGCATAAGCATAGCAAAGGACCTTTCCCGATAGGTTTTAACACCGCTTACGAGGAGAAAAGGGAATGGCATGCATTCTCCTGGTGGAAGACGAGGCCGTAAACCGCCTGTATCTGCGGCATATCCTCAGCAGAAACGGCTTCACGATTATTGAGGCACGGGACGGATTTGAAGCTGTGGACGCTGCCCGGACGGAGAAACCCGACTGCATTCTGATGGACATCGGGCTTCCGAGAATGGACGGGATCGAAGCTATCAGGCAAATCCGGAGCAGGCGGACCGGGAATCGGATACCCATTCTCGCCGTCACTGCCCATGCACAGATGGCCGATCAGAAACACATCATGGAATCCGGTGCCGACGATATCCTTTACAAACCCTACAAAGAGAAGGAACTCCTGGAGAAACTGCTGCGTTTACTAGGATGAAAGCAGGAACCAGCTGCCGATACCGATACTGATCTGGGCAATGTAATAGGTCGAAAGAATCGACAGTTCATCGTACCTGACGGGACGCACAAACTTGTTCCAGGCAATTATACAATCCGAGAGGGCGATCAGCAGGGCTCCGACAATGAACAGGGGCTGCCGGGTACCGAAGGCCGCACCGATAACCAGGGCGGAAATCGCCGTGTATCCGCAGACGGCCCAGAAGAGCAGGGGATCCTCGATCTTCGGCCTGAGAACCAGCAGAAGGTACAAAAGCAGCGCCAGGGAAAACACCGCCAGAATCGGCAGATTAAAACCCCCGAGAACAAGAAAAGCGCTCAGATACCCCGCATGGGCGAAGAAGAAACCGATTACTCCGTGTATAAAGGTATCATCGCCGCGGGACAGGAAAAAATCCCCCACCATGGAAGCCCCCAGGGCGAAGGCCAGGCCCCATACGAACAGAGCCTCCCCGGCTGTCCCCGCGTAGAGGGCATAGCCGACGAGCAGGAGCAGTACGCTGCCTGTTACCGTCAGTTTTACCTGCGTACGACCTTTTCCCCGGTGAGCGTAACAGATCGATACTATTGCGGTAATCGCAGGAAAAAACCAGAACACATATTTTGTAATCATGGTAGTATTCTACTATTCTCCTGATCCCGGGGCAAGAATTATCGGGAGGTCCTGTCTGTTGTCATCAGGAATGGAGATTACTGTTCTTTTCAATAAATTGCTGGTATACTGTTTTTTACGGATAAAATATACGAAAAAAGGAGACTTCGCTTGTGAATCTTAGAATAAAACTGCTTCTGGCTTTTCTCTGCTTTGCTGTAATATTCGCCGGAGTCGTTCAGGTTACGCTCACGAGTTCCCGGGATGTCGTTGAGCTGGCGAATCAGAGCCGTTTTGCAACCGCAGCCCTCTCGGACTGGAACAAGCTCAACCTGGTAAATATTAAACTCTTGTCTGTATTGAACTCTCCGGACTACTTCAGTCAGAACTGGCCGGAAGCATACGATTCCTTCGACGAAGGAATGACACGGTTGATGGAATCCAGGGAGCTCAACAGCATTCCCCGGATCGCGGATGAGCTGGAGAGCCTTTCAAACCTGTACACCCTGATAAAGCCGAACATCGAATCCATAGGAAGCCTGTATACCGACAAGGAAAATACCGGACTTTTGTCGCGGCTGCGGTCTCAGAGTCTCTATCAGCTCCTGGAACAGGTAAAGAACAACCGCCAGGAAGCAGGACTCTATATTGAGGCACTGCGCTTCGAAAACCTTATAAACAGCCTTGAGATATCCTCCGATGCCTTTGACAAGCTGCTCACCCGGATGCCCACCCTGCTGGACGAAGAGATCCGGAGAGTTTCCGAGAGACAGCAGCTTATGGTACTGGCCGCCATTGCCCTGGTGGGACTTGTCTCCGTACTGTTCGCGATACTCTTCTCCGGACGCATCAGCAGGCGGATTGTCCGCATCGAAGAGGTCATGAGCGCCGTTTCAAATCGCAACCTTACGGTACAGTCGGGTATAAAGGTCAGGGATGAAACAGGGCGGCTGGCGGAGCATATAAACACGGTAATCTCAAATCTGAAGAATATCATTGATGAAATCAAGGAGAGCTCCATGGAGGCGATGCACCTCCAGGAAGAGCTTTCCACCTCCACCGCCGAGTCCTCCGCCGCAATGACCCAGATCGCTGCGAACATCAAGAATATTGAACGCCAGTTCACCTCCCTGGACGAGGTAATTCAGAACGTTGACAAGTCGGTCAACTCCATCAGCCGCCTCATTAATTCCCAGAACCAGGGCATCGAGCAGCAGTCAGCGGCGATTGTGCAGTCATCATCCACAATCGAGGAGATGGCCGCCTCAATTCAGAACATATCCCGCCTGGCCCAGGAACGGGCCGAGGGGGTCCATAATCTGGTTAACGTTACCGCCAGGGGATCGGAGCGGGTGGAAACCACCTCGTCTCTCATCCGGCAGATCTCCAGGGAGATTGAAGGGCTTCTGGAAATAATCGACATAATCAACTCCATTGCCGAGCAGACCGACATGCTCAGCATGAACGCCGCCATCGAATCCGCCCACGCCGGAGAGGCCGGCAAGGGATTTGCCGTAGTCGCAGAAGAGATCCGCAAGCTCGCCGAGTCAACAACGGAAAACGCCCAGATGGTTACCAGATCGCTGAAGTCCATTACCAGCCGTATAACCGAAGCCGATGAAAGCTCCCAGGAGAGTCTTGCGACCCTGAAGGAGGTAAACACCGAGGTGGACAATACCTCGAGGGCTTTTACGGACATCTCCCAGGCAATGGTGGAGATGGCAAACGGCACCACCGAAGTAGTCTCCGGTACCACCGAAGTACGGAGTGCCTCCGACGAGATCAAGCAGGGGGCCGGTTCCATTCAGAAAGAAGCGGAACAGATTTCCCATAACGTGCAGGAAGTACGACAGCTCTCTGCCCAGGTACTGAACGGTATCAGGGAGATAGATGCAGGAGGCGAAGAGGTCATAAAGGCCATAAGCTCCCTCAACGAAGCCGGTACTGTTACCCGGGAGAATATGGCGAACCTTTCATCCATGGTTTCCGCCTTCATAACCAGCAGCGATGAAGCCGGGGATGCTCCTGCGACGGAAAAGGCGTCCGGGGCGGAAGAGACGATGGAAGAAGCAGAAGAAGAGACTGCCGTAAGGATTTCAGACTGATTACGCTTGAAGAAGCCCCGGCGAGGGGATAGACTTTCAGGCGTATGAGAAACGCAACCCCCGTGCTTCTGATCCTCAGTCTGATCCTCGCGGCCCTCAGCTCATGCAGCGTCGCAAGCTCCATTCAGTTGGAGGACGCTGCAGCAGGGAACGTCAATACACGCATAACCATGGATCCCCTCCTGCGTGAGTATCTGGGCGATCTGGCGGAAGTGCAGGGGGCCGATGTGGACGAATCCACCAGTTTCTTTGATACCGCCGCCCTGACAGCGGGATTCGCCACTGCCGACGGGATTTCCCTTACCGGACTGATCCTTGAAGCCCCGGAGACGCTGCGGATTCTCGCCAGCTTCGCCGACATTCAGCATATTTTTCCCGGTAATATCGATACCCGGAGCAACCCGGTTTTCTCCTTCCGGCGTTCCGGAAATACCGGAACCTTGAATATCCGCATAGATTCCCGTAATGTGGCCTCCATTCTGGAGATGATCCCCATGGGGAGCGACCCCGTTTCCCAAACGGTAACCGGAGTTTTTCAGAACGGGGGCGACGAAGAGGAGCTCAAGGAGATGCTGATCTGGACCTTTGAGGAGTACGCCCCGGCGGATACCATAGAAAGAATGATTGATTCCGCCGCCATTCTTCTCCGCATACAGGTACCCGGACGGATTGAAAACATCGAGGGAGGAATACGACATTCGGCGGACACGGCAGAGTTCCGGATTCCCCTTCTGCGCTTCATGAGCCTGAACCCTCCCCTTGAGTTCGCGGTCAGCTATTCACTGTAGATCAAGAAACCGGAGGATTCTCCTGCGTTCCTTCCGGGAAAAACCGGTAATCTTCAGGTCCGGCTCGAAGGCTGGAGTATTCCAAGATTCCGCTGTTTCAAGACCAATACAGAAAAGCCCCGCACGTCTGGCGGATTCGATCCCCGAGGGGGAGTCCTCAATCGCCGCTGCACTGCGGAAGGGTACCCCCAGGAGTTCCGTTGCCCTCCGATAGGGTTCAGGATCCGGCTTGCACCTGTCCACCTCGTCACCGGCAACCCGCACAGGAAAGTATAACGAAAAGCCGGCCGTCTCCAGCACATGATCGACATAGGCCCTGGCCGAGGATGACGCTACTGCCGTAAGTATCCCCAGGGAACGAAGCTCCACCAGCAGTTCAGAGACTCCATCCCGGGGAAGAAGGGCCCGGGAAGAGAGTCTTTCCAGGGTCCGTGCAGCCTGAAGCTTCGCCATGTTCTTTGCCCCGGGGTGCCCGGTCAGCTGGTTTTCACTGATCAGAGTTTCCCACATCTCTTCATCGGACACCCCGATAAAGCGGCGCGTCTCTTCCCGGGAAAGGGATATTCCCAGATCCCCGGCCAGGGCAACCAGGGTTTCGGCATGAAAGGGTTCGGAATCCACCAGGACCCCGTCCAGATCGAAGATAACAGCCTTCAAGGAAGAGAGCTCTCCCGTTTCGTCGGAGGCGTTACCGGCGTCAGGCGGACCACCGGTTTCCCCCGGCTGGCCACAATGATCTCCCGTCCCGCCATGGCTTCATCCACGAGCTGGGCGAAGTTATCCCTGGCCTCCTTCATTGAGACGATTCTGATCCACTGCCGGACGTAATTCCGCACAAGGTCTTCGACTCCCCGGTCCTCGTAGGCGTTTTCAATGGCCGTCAGCACATCCGCATCCTTCAGGGAGGTTACGCGGGGAATCACCTCCCTGATATCGCTGATTTCAAGCAGCTCCCGCAGGCGTTCTGCCTGGGGATCATCCTCGTTACGGAAATAGAGGGCCGCAGCAATACCGATCAGCAGGTTCTGGTTCGGGAAACCGTACTCTATGGTTCCCCGCAGGGGCTTGATCAGTCGATCGTCAAATCCGAGCTTCCGCAGCGGCTGCCTTCCGACCCGCTGGACATCGTCCTTGAGCCAGGGATTTTCAAAACGCCGCAGGATTTTTTCGATGTAGCCCCTGTGTATGTCCCGGTCAAATCCATACCGTCGCACCAGGACCTCGCCGCTCTCTTCCATGGCCCCCCGGACCACCTGCCGGACCTGTTCATCCCGTATACTCTGGTCTATTGTCCGGTGGCCGTACAGGGAACCGAGATAGGCCGCGATGGCATGGCCGGTGTTCAGGGTAAAGAGTTTTCGTTCCACGAAGGCAGTCAGAGTGTCGGTCAGCTGCATCCCCTCGATCTCGGGGATGCTGCCGGCGAAGCCTCGCCGGTCGACAATCCATTCGCTGAACTCCTCCACCCGCACCCGAAGGATGTCTCCGGACTTCTCCATGGGAGGCACTATCCTGTCTACAGCGGAATCGGGAAATCCCACATGCTCCTTGATGAAGCTTTTTACATCCTTGTCCAGTGAGCCTTCCACCAGTTCCTTCAATCTGCTGGATGCATTAATCATGTTCTCACAGGCGATAATATTGAGTGCTCCGGAGACCCCCTTCTGCATACGGTGTTTGAGCCCCGCCGCAATAGGGGGGGCAATATGTTCAAGAACGGCAGGCCCTACGGCGGTAGTCACAATCTCCGCCTCGGCGATTGCATCGAGGAGCAGTTGATCACCGGGATAACAGCCGCTTACCGGGGTGATGGTTTCTTCCCTGCGGGTTTCTCCGACTATTTCAACAGTATACTCTCCCCTTTTCTGCAGTTCGGGAATTATTGAATCGCTTATATCCACAAACAGAACCCGGTATCCTGAGCGGGACAGGAGGGCACCGATAAAACCTCTCCCGATATTTCCCGCCCCAAACTGTACCGCCAGTTTCATTTCCTTTTCCTTCTGCATTCTTTTCCTCTTTCCTCTGTAAGTCCTGAACAAGGGATCAGCCGAATTTCTGGCTGAACAGGGTCAGGAGCCGTCCCTGGATATCCCGCCTGCTTCCCCTGGCGAGAACATCAGCAAAGTCCCCAAAGTCCGTAAGGGCTATGACTATCTCCGAAAGTGCGTGGGTCTGCACCGGGGAAGCGGTCAGCGGAGCCGCCAGGACAAGTACCGTCGGTTCCATGGGGACTGTCTGGATGACCCCGGCCCGGGGTTCCGGTACCCCCTCGGTACGGCAATGAAGAATGCGGACATTCAATTCTTCAAAAACAAGGCTTCCGTAGGATTCCCTGCGTTCAAAATCCCTTCTCAGGATCTCGGTATTACAGTCTCCCCGTTCGGAAAGAGCCAGGACCGCCTGGGACAGAAGATCCGAGCGGGCCTGGCGTTTCTCGACAAAAAATCCGCTTATCACCGACATGATTACCGGCAGAGACAGATCCTGAGCCTGTCCGCCCAGGGTCACCACATCCCGCTTTCGCTCCGGTCGTTTCGGCTCATCGTTTTCCGGCCGGACTCCAGGTCTCTCCAGATCCGCCGCAGCCTCCCGGAGCTGGGCCCGAATGTCCTCCGGCGAAGAATCGACCCGGATGATCAGATGCCGGCACCCCCGGATTTTTACAGGAAACGAGGAGATCACAAGATCATACTCCCCGGGAACCTGGTTCTCTTCAAAATCGGGATCCCACTGGGAATCTATAAGCACTCCCCGGGGCAGAACATCCCGTACAAGGGCGGCAATATAATTCGACATACCCAGACCTTCCAGGCAAAGTATCCTGACCCTGAGCTCCGGTGCATGTCTGGACTGAAGAACCTCTATATGGGCCCCCAGGGCGAGAGATGCCTCCTGTATCTCCCTGCGAACCTTGGACGGCGAGATATCCGGCAAGCGATCGTCCATTTCCGCCATGAACTGGGTCACCAGCGAGGCGGCCTCCGGGGAGTCCTCCAGCCCGGGATAGGGATGCAGGCCGGTTTCACGCCATCCCGGGATCCCCAGATCGATCCGTCGGGCCGCTGCGGAGAGGGTCATGCGCAGATAGTTCAGGAGCAGCCGGTCATCATGGAGCCAGACCCGGCGGGACCCTTCCAGGCTGCCGAGGGTATGCTCGATGATGGCATTCACCGGTCCCCACAGATCTCCCAGATATTCCTCCACGGATTCCACTGAAGCGGCGGCCGTTTCCAGGGAAGCCAGAACCCGGGCCAGCAGAAGAACTTCCTCATTGGTATCGGAATCGGAGGATAAAAGTTCCCAGGCATCGACGGTCATCATCCTGCGGGCGGCCTGGATATATATTTCCGGAATGTTCAAACCCGAGGGACTGAGGCGGCGAAGGTTTCCGGTAAGAGGTATACGACGGGCAAGAAGAAACAGATAGGAGTAAAGAACCCCGGAGGACGAGGGAGAAAGCCTGTACCCGAGGACATCTTCAGCTTCGCGTATGATCGTAAAAAAACGATCCCGGTAGTCGCGGATTCCAATGAGCCGGATCATCCGCTCCTCACCGCTTCCGCTGTCTCCATCGTTCTCGCTCCCGTATAACAGATATACCGGTACGAAGTTTGGAAAAGCGGACAGGAACAGCATCCGTATATCCGTCTCATCCGCCAGCATTCGCACCCCCGTGCCCTTCTGCTTCTCGATAAAAACGGAATCCGGCAGGATCTCCTCCAGGGATGAAATGTCGCTGCTTACCGTCGAGTCGCTGACAAAGAGGACATGGGCAATTTCGGAGAGTTTTATCCAGTCTGCGGCAAGAATCATGTAGAGCAGGATCAGAAGTGGTCGCTGTCCGCTTTCCGCAACAGAGGGTCCCCGCATATGTCCGGCGCTTTCCATAAGCCGCGTCGGTACCGGATCAATGAGCCGTACCCCGAATCCCCGCCGCCGCTCCATTCGCACGCCCCGAAGGCTCAGGCTGCGTTCCAGGACCTCCAGGTCCCGATGGATCGTCCTGACCCCCGCTCCGGTCGCTTCGGCGATCTGCTCAACGGTTGTGTAGTTTGAGCTGCCCGCGAGGAGTTTCAGCACTTCCAGGAGTCGGGAGGTCATTGCCTATTCCGCCTTCCAGGGGACCGGATCCCCGGAGATCAGTTTCTTCGCATGCATTCTGGCTTCGTCGGCATCGGCGGCAGTCATGAGGCGGGAAGCAAGCTCGTCCAGAGTCGAAGCCCGGGTACCTGCAAGGCAGGCCTTGAGCTCCGGTATGGCATTGATCCCCGCGCTGATCTCATCCACCCCGAGGGCCAGGAGAGCCAGGGCTGAATCAGGATGGCTCGCCATATCCCCGCACACCCCCACGTGGATGCCCGCCTTATGGGCCCCCTCCACAATCCGGGAGATCGCTGCGAGAACCGCCGGATGGAATTCCTGATAATAGGCTGAGACCCTGGGGTTTCCCCGATCCACGGTCAGAAGATACTGGACCAGGTCGTTGGTGCCGATGCTGATAAAATCCGCCTTTTCGGCAAGTCGGTCGACAATCATCACCGAAGCCGGGGTTTCCACCATGATTCCCACGGGCAGAGCTGAAGCTCCTGCCGGGACCAGGGAACGGACGGCGTCTATCTCCGAGGCGGAAATGACCATGGGTATCATCGCTTTGATCTGGTGGCCCTCTTCGAATACACGGGCAATGGCCTGTATCTGGATCTTCAGCTGGGTCTCCCGGGCAAGGAGATACCGGATACCCCGCTCCCCCAGGAAGGGATTGTCCTCCGGAGGGTGAGGAGCATAGGGCAGAGGCTTATCCGCACCGCAGTCCAGGAGACGGACGATGACAGGGGCAGGAGCCATGGCCCTGCAGACTGCCCGGTACTCATCCGCCTGCTGGTCCAGCCCGGGAAAATCGGAAAAACGCATAAAGAGAAACTCCGTCCGAAAGAGTCCTATCCCCGCGGCTCCGAAAGAGGCGGCCTGTTCAGCTTCCGCGACTCCTCCGACATTGGCCATAAGGGCGTAGGGCTTTCCGTCCGCAAGTTCAGGAGCCGCCATTTTCGACCAGGTCCTGCGCTTTTCCTCCTCTTTCCGGGCAGTCTCTTTACGCTTCCGCGCCTCGCTGAGCTTTTTGTGGTCGAGATCGGTATCCACCGTGCCGGCATCACCGTCCACCAGGACCTGCTGACCGCTGCGAACCGCGGCAATCAGACCTTCCACACCGGTAACGCAGGGGATTGAGAGGGATCGGGCAAGAATGGCCGCATGGCTGGTTCTGCCGCCTTTTTCCGTAATGATTGCCGCCACCTGTTCGGTATCCAGGCGTGCCGTAGCCGAAGGGGTAAGCTCTTCGGCCACAATGACGCTGTTCTCCGGCAGTTCCGCAGGATCGCTGATGGACCCGTAGTAGATGGCTTCCGCAAGGCGGCGCCCGATGTCCCGCAGATCTCCCGCCCGCTGCCTGAAGTAATCCGACTCCAGCTCCTCGAACTCCCGGGCAGTCTCCTCGACAAAATCTATCACCGCCCGTTCCGCTATGGCCTCACGCTCCATGATGGCCTCTTCCACTGCTTCGGCCATATCTTCTCCGGTAAGAATCTCCAGATGACCTTCGAAGATTTCCGCCTCATCCTCTCCCAGCTTCTCCCGGATGCGCTCGATCAGGGCAGAGTAGTAGACCGCGGCCACCTTAATGCCCCGGCCGAAGCGTTCCATCTCGCTTTCGCTGCTCCGCCTGGTGTGAGACCGGGTTCCGCCGTCATTGCGGCTGGAGCTGGGTCCGGTACGTCCCAGGGGCACCTCCCGTTCATGGAGCAGGTAGACCGTACCGGCGCCTATCCCCGATGAGGAGGGAATTCCCGTCAGCATTGGGGAGCACCCTCGGGCTGCAGAAGACCTGTCAGGGCTTCAAAAGCCTCCTTTTCGTCCGGCCCCTCGCAGATCAGGGTTACCTCATCACCCTGGACAATACCCAGCTTCATGAGCTTGACAAGACTCTTGCCCGGGGCCTCCTTTCCGTTGCGTTTCAGAACAACCTGGGACTCGAATTTCCTGACCTCTTTTACAAAACGATTCGCAGGCCGGGTATGAAGTCCCTCTTCATTGGTTACCACCAGGTTCCCTTTAAGCATTGTATCCTCCTTGCCCTTAGCCTCAATCGAATTCCCCGGCTTCGAAGGCAGCTGCAAAATTCTGCAGTACAGAGACAGCTTCGTCGTTGTTTCGGGCGTTCCGAAGGGCGTACACATACTTTTCGCTGTCGCAGAGTTCGGCGATCTGGGGCACCGCCTCCTGGTTGTGCTCTTCCCGGTTGGCTGCACCGGCGAAGATCAGCACATCCACCGGATCATTCTCTTCATCCCCGAACTCAACCGGCGAAGCCAGGGTAACCAGAGCATATCCCGTTTTCAGGACCCCGTTTTCCGGCTTGGCATGGGGCATTGCAATGCCGGGAGCGACAATAAAATAGGGACCGATTTCCCTGTGGTTGCTGATCATCGTCTGGACGTAGCGGTCATCGATCAACCCTGCGTCGATCATCATCCGGCCGCCGATTCTGACAGCTTCCTCCCAGTCACGTGCCGTACAACCGACCGCGATAGTCTTACTTTCAATCAATCTGTCCACAAAACAGGCCATACAGCCATCTCCTTTACTGATAGGGTGTGCTTCATCTATAATCGCCCACCGGAAAAACAGATCCTTTCCAATATACTCCGTCGCAGGCGCCCTGTACTCAAGGATCTGCGACGGAAGAAAAACACTTTATGTGCGTCTTATTATACATCCACCGGGGTCTTGCCCGATAGTTCCGCCACAATCTCATCATACTCCGGGGCATTCACAAAGTTGGTAATGCTGAAGTGCCTGGCGTTGGGTGCCGACTGGCGGGCACGCTCGGTCAGGTTGACGTGGGAGATAACCAGATCCGCATCCGTCGGAACTTCATCCACCGGCGCATGCTCCACGTGTACATTCAGCCCTGCGGCCTTGAGTTTTTTCTTCAGCCGGTTTGCCCCCATGGCGCTGGATCCCATTCCGGCGTCACAGGCAAATACGATCTTGGATACCCTGCCGAGTCCCTTGAAATCCTGGGTCTGCTTCTTTGCTGCCTCGAGTTTGTCACCGGCTTCACGGTTCATCCTGTCGAAGCGACGGACAAAGGGCATGGCAACAATAAAGCTCACCGCGGTGGAGACGATAACGGCCATCAGGATTCCCAGGTGGCTGCCTTTCGCCGCAACGGCCATCAGGGCAAAGATGGACCCTGGCGAGGGGGTCGCGAAGGCTCCGGTGCTCAGAAGTACATTGGTCAGGACCCCGGAGAATCCACCTGCAATGACCGCAAGAATAAGAACAGGATTCATCAGTACATAGGGGAAATAGATTTCGTGGATTCCGCCGAAGAAGTGGATGATGATGGCACCGGGAGTCGTGTCCCGTACGGTACCCTTGGTAAAGACGAGGTAAGCCAGGAGAATACCCAGGCCCGGACCGGGATTGGTTTCGATCAGGAAGAGAATCGACTTGCCGGTTTCCTGAACCTGCTGAACGCCCAGGGGACCAAAAACTCCGTGGTTGATCGCATTGTTCAGAAAAAGAATCTTACCCGGTTCCACCAGAATGGATGCCAGAGGCAGCAGACGCATGGAAATAATACTGTCGACACCGGCCATCAGGAAGTGGGAAAGACCATTGATTACCGGACCGATAACAATGAGACCCAGCAGGGAGAGAAGTCCCCCCATAATTCCGGCGGAAAAGTTATTGATGAGCATCTCGAAACCGACGGGAATGACGGGTTCAACCACTTCGTCCCATTTCTTGATCGCCCAGCCGCCCAGGGGTCCCATCATCATGGCGCCGAGGAACATGGGAACGTCCGCGCCGACAATTACGCCCATGGTTGCAATGACACCTACAACACCGCCCCGGACTCCCCAGACCAGTTTTCCACCGGTGTAGGCGATGAGCATCGGCAACATGTAGGTAATCATCGGTCCCACCAGGGCGGCCAGTTTCTCGCTGGGAAGCCAGCCGGTGGGAATGAAAAGTGCGGTAATGAGAGCCCATGCGAGGAAGGCCCCGATATTGGGCATTACCATACCGCTTAAGAATCTGCCGAACCTCTGAATATGGGCCCGGGCACCTAACGCAGTACCTTGCATACAATACTCCTTTTTTCGTGTGCTTGTGAAATCATGCTACGCCCGGTTCCGGAATTCCCGCAACAAAAAGCACTGCGATCCTGGCAGGTGGAAACTTGATTTAATTTGGCAGTTATGGTGAAACTCGAAAAATCCCGCGAAAAATGGAAATGGATATTTTTATACCAATATAGAATTGGATTCCCCGTGGCAGAAGATTCAGGGGCGGCAGTCTTCCGCCGCCCCTGAATTATCCTTTGAAGAAACTAAAGATTCCGAAGTTTCTCCGTCAGGTCCGTCATCTCCAGGGCCGTTTCGGCGGCCTCCCAGCCCTTGTTGCCCGCCTTGGTTCCGGCCCGCTCCACAGCCTGTTCGATGCTCTCGGTGGTAAGGACCCCGAACACCACAGGAACACAGCTTTCCAGACTGATCGCGGCGACCCCCTTGCTGACCTCGTTCGCGACATAATCGAAGTGTGGCGTACTCCCCCGGATCACCGCCCCCAGGCAGATAACGGCGTCACAGGAGCCGGAAGTCGTACAACGCTTCGCCGCAAGGGGTATCTCCCAGGCCCCCGGAACCCGAACAATAGTCAGGTTCCCGTTCCGGACCCCATGACGGGACAGACAATCCAGGGCTCCTTCCAACAGACGTTCGGTAATAAAGGAATTGAAACGGCTCACCACCAGGGCGAAACTTTTACCTTCCCCGTTATGAAGGGACCCCTCCAGGGTTTTTACATCGGAATTGATATTCGCTGTCATAGTGCAATCTCCTTGAGTTTCCGGGGCGCATAATGCCCCATCTGATCTATCTTGGTTTGTACATACCGCAGGTTATGCCTGTTGGCGCCGTGATAGTGGGAGATTCTTTCCACCACCTCGATGCCCGCCCGTTCCAGGGCAGCCACTTTCTCAGGATTATTGGTCAGGAGCCGCAGCCTGGTGTAGCCCGCCTTTTTGAGGGCCGCAGCGGCGCTGCCGTACCGACGAAGATCGGCCTCGTGCCCCAGAGCAATATTGGCGCTTACGGTATCCAGTCCCCGGTCCTGCAGGGTATAGGCCCGGATCTTTTCAAAGATGCCGATCCCCCGTCCTTCCTGCTTCAGATAAACCAGGGCGCCCCCTTCGGCGGCAATCCGGCTCAGGGCTGCAGTGAGCTGGGGACCGCAGTCGCAGCGCAGACTGTGAAAACCGTCTCCCGTCAGGCACTCCGAATGAAGACGTACCAGGGGGACCTCGCCTCTATCCCTGCTTTCAAGGAGGAGCATCTCGGAGGCAGCAGCGTCTTCACAGCGGAAGGCCCGGATACGGAACTCGCCATGCTCCGTGGGCATCATTGCAGAGTCCGTCTCCTCCAGAACAATATCCCCCAGGGCTTCCCGGTAGGCGACGATATCCTTCACGCTTATCAGGGGCATATCCCATTCCGCTGCCAGCTTTTCCAGCTCGGGGCCCCGGGCCATGCTCCCGTCCTCCTGCATGACCTCGCAGATCAGCCCGCTCGGCTCAAGCCCCGCCAGTCGCGCCAGGTCGGCGGAGGCCTCGGTATGCCCCGGCCGGACCAGCACCCCGCCTTTTCTTGCCACCAGGGGAAACAGATGGCCCGGGCGGGTCAGCTGCTCCGGAACCGACCGGGGATCCGCCAGGATCCGTGCAGTCCGGGCCCTGTCCGCCCCGGAGATTCCGGTGCTGATTCCCCGGGCGGCGTCAACGCTCACAGTAAAGGCCGTTCCCATAGCGTCGGTGTTGGAGGGTGTCTGGGGATGGAGCTGCAGACGCCGGGCGGTCTCTTCGGTGACGGACTGGCAGACCAGGCCCCGGCCATGGACGGCCATAAAGGCAACCATGCTTTCATCCGCCAGGGAGGCGGCTCCCACCAGATCGCCCTCGTTCTCCCGACCTTCGTCGTCCCGGACAAGGACCAGTCCGCCGGCCTTTATTTTCTCCAGGGCCTCCCGAACCTGTTCAAGTTTTTTTTCTATTCGTATCTTCCCGTTCATACTCTCTGCTCCTCTTGATTACGGGGCACCTAAACATACCCCAGGGATTCGAGCCTTGCGCGGCTCAAGCCCGCTCCGGTTTTTGTCCCGTCGCCGGAGAATTCCAGCATGCGGGCCACATAGCGTCCAATAATATCCACCTCGATGTTTATACCGTCCCCCGTTTTACGCTCCGACAGAACCGTCTCCCTCCAGGTAAGGGGAATCACGTTTACCCGTACCCGGGAACCTGAAATCCCGGCAATGGTCAGGCTCACACCGTCCAGGGCGATGGAGCCCTCGGCTACGCAGAGGGGCAGAAGTTCATCCGGCAGTTTTACCGAAAGAAAGACGTTCTTATCCTCGATTCTGAGTTCTGCAATCCTCCCCACAGCGTCAATATGCCCCTGCACGAGATGACCACCCAGCCGGTCCCCCAGGGACATGGCCCGCTCCAGGTTTACTCTGCGCCCCTGCCGGAAATGACCCAGGGTCGTCTTTTTCAGAGTCGCCGCCAGGGCCTCGACGCAAAACGCTCCATCCCGAATCGCCGTGACCGTCTGGCATACACCGTCCAGGGAAATGGAATCACCCACGGCGCTTCCCTCCAGAACCTTCGCACAGGCAATCTCCATATGCTGATACTCGCCCTGACGCCGCAGGGAACGGATAGTCCCGATCTCCTCAACAAGTCCCGTGAACATACGCTGCCTCCTGTACCGTGAAATTACTTCGCAGCTCTTCGAGCCAGCCGGAACGGTAGGCATCAAAAAGCTGCTGGTCTCCGATCCTGAACCAGTTGACCCCTTCAAAGGCAAGGCCGTCTCCTGCCCTGGTGATTCCGAGGTCTCCCACGGCCTCCACGCCCGAACCGAGAAGCACGGGAGCGACGAAGGCGCTGAGGCGGTCATACAATCGATGCTTCAGGAAGGATGTCAGGAGACCGGAACCTCCTTCCACGAGCAGGGACCCGATCCCCTGCGCATAAAGCAGATCCAGGGCGGACGACAGGTCTGCCTTTCCTGTCGAATCAGGCTCTGCATACAGAACCCGTACTCCCCGCTGTTCAAGTCTGTGCTTCACGTCAAAAAAGTTTTCCGTCACATCTTCCGACGGAACCGCCAGAACAATCAGCTCATCTCCCCGCTCCCTCACCAGTCGGGATTCAAGGGGAATTTTCAGGGAGGAGTCGAATACGACAGGACGGGGACTGTGTCCTTCAACGAGACGGGTAGAAAGTTCGGGGTCGTCCGCCAGCACGGTGCCGATCCCCACGGCGATGGCATCCCGCTCGGACCGGAACCTGTGCCCAACCCGGCGGGCGGACTCATCGCTTATCCAGCGGGAATCCCCCCCGGCTGCGGCGATACGGCCATCCAGGCTCATGGCGCATTTCAGATGAACAAAGGGGCGGGAGAGGACCATCCTGGTATTGAAGGCGTCATTGAAACGCCAGAAGGCTTCGTTTTCCTCGCTGAGACTCACCCCGATGCCGACCTCCCGCAGGGCCAGAACTCCCCTTCCGCTGACCTTCGGATTCGGGTCAGGCTGACCGATGTGTACATGCCGCACCCCGGCGGCGATAATCCGCTCCGTACAGGGAGGCTGAAGCTTCTCCGGCGATCTGTAGGAGCAGGGTTCAAGGCTGCAGTAGAGTTCCGCTCCCCCGGCTTCGGATCCGGCGGCTTCAAGGGCCGCGGCTTCCGCATGGAGGTCGCCATGGCGGCGGTGGCAGCCCTCGGCGATGATCCGACCGTCTTTGACCAGGACTGCCCCGACCATGGGATTCGGAGAGGTCCTGCCCCGACCCCTGGCGGCAAGCTCGAGGGTCCTTTCAAAGAAAAATGAGTCTATGTTCATAAACGCTCCCGGTCGGGGCGCACAGGTATGGCGGGAGACCCGTCATGGCACAAAAAAACCCGGGCATAACGCCCGGGGCCTTTTGTTCACGACGGGAGGCAGGACAGGGATACTCACCTGAGACGGCATATACTTATGCCGCGGTACACGGACGATCCCCGTTCCACTGGTTTTCTCCCATCCGGACTGTACCGTCGGTACCGGAATTTCACCGGTTCAGCTCTCTTTCAGCGAATATCGCCGAGAACTCGCGGACTTTAACCGCCGGTCGGGAATTGTCGAAGAATCAGATCGACGCACCCTGCCCCGAAAACCGGGACCAGATTACAGAATTTTCCACCAGGGCGTCAAGACTCCGGTTTTCCCTATCGCCGTCCCGTCAGCTTTATTATGTGATGTCCGAACTGGGTGGAAACAACGGGACTGATGCTTCCCACGGACATCTTTTTACAGGCCTCTTCAAATTTGGGAACCATCTTTCCCGGACCGAACCAGCCCAGGTCTCCCCCCTTCGATTTTGACGGACAGGTGGAAAAATCCCTGGCAAGGGCAGCGAAATTTCCCCCGGATTTGATTCTCTTTAACAGCTCCTGCGCAAGGGCCCGGTCCTTGACCAGAATGTGACTGGCTCTCCACTCCACCCGGCGGCCTCCTTATCGATTTTGGTTTCTACTATATACGGCATTTTCCGTTTTTCGCAATCCTGGCGGACTCAGTCTCCCCGAATAATCTCCACACTCTCCGGAGAGGGACGCTGCCGCAGCTCTTCCCAGGAGCTGAGGGCGAAGCGCAGTACAGCACAGTCGCCGGTACCCAGGGGGGTACTTTTTCCCCCCAGCAGGGAAGCGGTTTCCTCAAAAGCGGGATTATGCCCCACCAGAAGTACCCTGTCCAGGGAGTTGTCCAGGCCGGTGATAAACTCGATGAGGGAGGAGTCGTCGATATTGTACAGCTCATCCCGGGCGTCCACAGGTTCGGGATACTCCGTCTCCTGGGCGCAGATTTCCGCCGTTGCCCGGGCCCTGACCGCGGATGAGGTGATTATGCGATCCGGAACAAGGCCGGTCTTCTTCAGGTATCCTCCGATATGTCTCGCCTGAGTGACTCCCCGTCCCTTGAGTTCCCTGTCCCAGTCACGGGTGTAGCCTCCGCGATGGGTTTTTCCATGTCGTAAGAGAAGCAGAGTTTTCAGCATAGGTGCCTCCTGCCTTAATATTAATACCGATCAACATTTATCGTAAACCGCTAATACCCTTAACGAAAACAATACTCTGGGGTAATATGGGTCGAAATGAACACAATTCTTCAGGACCTCCATATCCATACCGTCTACTCCGTCGGGGACAGCGCTGTAGTTCCCCAGATGACCATAGATTTTATCGCCTCCCTGGAACACGCCGATATCCGCGGCATAAGCGACCACTTCGAGTACCTTCAGGGCGAAATTTTCGAGACTTACCGGCATGACGTAAGGGCCCACGGGTTTTATCTCGGCTGTGAAATAAACACCGGCGAAGAGACCCGGGAAGCTGTTGAGTACCCTTACGACTATTTTATCTACCACTGCAGGGACAGAGAAAGCGAATACCGCGGGGCGGAATTTCTGGTCTCCACCGGCAAGCCGGTCATCATCAGCCATCCCATGGCCATGGGAGCGAACCTCGCCAGGGTGCCCCGGGAGTGTTTTATCGAGATAAATAACCGCTATATCTGGCGGGGAGACTACATGAACTACTTCTCGCCCTGGACGGGGGAGTTCAATTTTGTTTTCGGTTCAGACGCCCATCAGCCGAACTGGCTGAACCAGACCATCGCCCGAAAAGCGGCAGGGGACCTGGGAATAGAGGAGAGCATCCTTTTCCCGAAGCCTACACCTGCAGGGACTCGATGAAACCCTGCAGGGTCTGGATAATGTAGCGGCGGATCTTCGTCTTTTCTGATGCGGCGGTTTTAGGAGTGAACAGAATTACGTAGCGTTTGGGTTTCTCTTCGCGAAAGCCCATCACAACGCCGGACAGGTTAATCAGGCTGCTTCGAAGCCGAAGCTGGATCCCCTCAAGCAGGGTGTTTTTCTGCAGTTCAGGATCAGTATCAAACTGGATCGCCATTCCGATGGAACTGATATCGATGATTTTTCCTGTGACAACAGTGTCAAAAACCCGCACATTGAACTGTGCGGAGGAATCATGCTCACAGTTTACCCGGACAAACTTTCTCCGCCCCTTGGCCTCGCTCGCCTCGAGGACGGTCAGGATGATTTTCGTACTCTCTTTAAGGCCGAGTTTCAGCTGGATAAAACCGCAGGTAATCCCGATATCCATGAGATACTTCTTTTTGAGTTCCTCGTTGTTATTGTAGGAGAGAATACCGATACGAATACTGTCCAGGGCGGGGTTCCGTGCGATCCCCCGGATGTACTCCTCCCACTCGCTCTCATCCAGACGTTCGTCAATGTTGATAAAGAGGATGGAGTCGGGAAACTTCTCCAGGATTCTCAATGCCCGGTTATGGTCCTTAAGGCGGTACACCTCGTACTCGCTCTGAACCAGGGTATAAATAAGGTCGTCCTGGATAACGCTGTGGGGATATAAAAGAAAGACCTTCCGTCCGTTAATACTCATTACCGCCTCAGGGTATACATTCTTACTCCGCCGGTCAAGAACACATATTGTGGTGTGCTAAAGCCGATGAAACTTCCTGAACTCCTCAATCAGCGCCGACGCCGAGGGAAGATTCTCAGGATACGGCTCCTTCAGACAGTAACAGGGAAGCCCCGCTCGCCCGGCGGCGACAACAGCGTCTTCATGATCGCTGAGAATCATGCAGTTTCTTAAAGGCTCCTCCGCCACGGTGGCTCCGGTAAAAAAGGGTTCCGGATCGGGGACGTTCTTGACGATCTCCTCCAGGCCGGCAAAAAGAGAAGTATGGGCCTTGAGGGGATGGATTTCCGAAGCACCGCAGAGTACGGTCCGGATCCCCAGGCTTTCCAGGTTCTCCAGGAGGCGGACGACCTTTTCCCGCGACTTCGGTTCGGGTTCCGCAAGATAGATCAGCATGCTTTTCAGCTCCGGAACCAGGCTTCGGGAAACCGGGATTCCGGGAACCAGGGTAATGGTTTCGTACTCGTGGCGCAGACTGATTTCCTCTCCCTTTTCGAGCTCGTAGCGTGCTTCCTTTCTGTCAAAGGAGACGGACACAAGACTCTCCTTCAGCCGGAGCCTGAATTCAAGGCCGTTGATCTCCCTGGGCAGGTGGGGTTCAAACCAGGCCTCCCCGTTATCGATCTTTAAACCGCCGAAGCCGAAAACAAGGCTCTGCCAGGTTCCCCCCGTCGCCGCCATGTGCAGCCCGTCCCGGACATTTCCCTGGATATCCTCGAGATCCACATTCAGGTTGCGCTTGAAAAACTTCCAGGCCTCCCGGAGCCGTCCCTCCCTGGCGGAGATGATAGCCTGTACCGGAGCTCCCAGGGATGAGTCGAAGGTGGTTATGGGGGTATAGAACTCATAGGCCCGCAGGTGTTCGCCGTCGGAAAACTCCTCGGGCAGCAGGAAGGCTGTCATCAGCATGTCCGGCTGCTTCAGCACCCGATGACGATAGATCACCAGGGGATGAAAATTCAGAAGCAGGGGGTACCGGTCCCTGGGGGTATTCTCAAAATCCCAGGGCTCCCGGGCAAGGATATCGTCGTCCTGCAGATGGATTCCCAGGTCCGGATCATAGGGAATGTGCATTCCCTCGGCGGCCTTCATCCAGGTATCCACCTCGTCGGGCTGCAGACCGAGAATCCCGCTGACCCGCTGCAGCTGTTCAAAGTGCTCTTCCGCCATCCAGTAATAAATCTCCCTGGCATAGCGCAGGTGGAAGCGGGCCATCATATTGGTATAGCAGTTGTTGTTGACCAGGGCGGTGTACTCATCCGGACCGGTGACGCCGTTAATGCAGAACCTGCCCCCTTTGGCCTGGTTGAAAAAGCCCAGGGAGACCCAGGCCCTGGCGGTTTCAAAGAGCATCTCCGCCCCTTCGTCCAGCAGGTACTCATAGTCTCCGGTTACAGCAACATACTGGCGAATGGCATAGGCGATAGCCGCGTTGATATGATACTGGGCGGTCCCGGCAAGGAAGTAGGCCGAGGCCTCCTGACCGTTTATGGTCCGCCACGGGAAAAGGGCACCCTTCTCCGCAAGTTCCCTCGCCCGCGCCCGGGCCGCATCGAGCATGCGGTAGCGGTTTCTCAGGATTTCCCTGGCGCATTTTTGCTGGGTAAAGGTAAAGAAGGGCATGATAAATATTTCCGTATCCCAGAAGAAGTGGCCCTCGTAACCTTCGCTGGTCAGCCCCTTGGCGGGGACGCTGCTGTCTATCAGAAAACGTCCCGCCTGGTAAAGCTGAAAAAGACTGTAACGGACTTTACGCTGCACCTCGGGGTTACCGTCAATGCGAACATCGCTGACCCGCCAGAACCTGTTCAGGTGCTCCTTGTGCTCGGAGAAAAGGATATCGAAACCCCGTTCAGCAGTGGAGCGCAGATCGTTCATCAGGGCTGTCAGGTCGGCTTCATCTCCTTCCGGAACCAGCCGGATATAGGCGAACTTTCTGAAGGTAACCGTCTCACCCTCTGAAACCCGGAATATCGTGGCGGTACCCGGCTGCCTGTCATCCGGCAGGGCTACCAGCTCCTGGGGATCCCGGTCGGCGGAATGGGTTATACCCGATGCGACGGCAATCCTGCTGAGGCGGGTGCGCTCTGTAAGACCGACGGCATTGCCTTCCCGCTGGAAGCTGATGATCTTCTTGCTCTCCCCGGTGTGGGCGGCGACCCGGGGGTCTCCGAAATCGATACGGTTGGTGGTTCCTCCGTCAAGATAGGACTCAAAGACCACGGATGAATCGGAATCCAGGGGGGTGATTTCTATCTCCATGGCCATCAAAAAGGGGTCTGCCAGGGATACAAAGCGGCGGCTCCGATATCGCAGCTTCTGGCGGGAAGGCAGTTCCAGAACCATACTGCGCTCCAGGGTTCCGGTCCTGAAATCGAGACGCCGCCGGTATTCAAGAAGACGGCACTCCCGACTGCTGAGGAGGGTCCCGTTTACCCTGACTTTTACCAGTTTGGGATTTGCGGTATTCTGTATGGTCTGATGGAATTTTGCATAACCGTAGGCGGATTCCCCGTATTCAATGGGCCGTATCTCGTAAAACCCGTTAACATAGGTTCCCGGATGGAAATTCCCATCCCCTTCCTCAAAGTCACCGCGTATACCTATGTAACCGTTACTCAGGGCAAAGAGGGTTTCATTGCGGGGAACCAGGTCGGGATCAAATTCGGTTTCCTCAAGGATCCAGGTGTCTGGTGTCATGGATACTCCTGCGGATATCAGATTTCAGGCAAAGCCGCCCTGTTTGCATAGTAATACTCTAATTAATTATAGGGAAGCTTACAACCGACCTTTGCAGCAACCGACAGCAGTACTGTTCTGCCGGCATCCAGGACCTGAAGATTGTTGGAACCGAGGTAAGTCATGATGGAGTCCAGCGGAAGAGGTCTACGGGTTTTTCTGTTGAGGCGGAAAAAGGCGATCCGCATCCCCGGGAGTGTCCGATAGCTTTCGAACCAGTCCTCCCGCACCAGGACCATGGCGGTAAAACCAAAGCCTTCGATCAGGTGCCGTTCCTCTTCCAGTACCGAATAAACCCGGTTCTTGAAAAGAGAAAAAGGCTGACCACTGAACTTCTCCCACTGGGAAGCCAGAGCGTAATCGATAAACAGGTCCGCCAGTACACCGGCGTAGGGTAGTCCCGCGCCGGCAATCCCCCTGCGCAAATCCTTGAATGCCGGGTGCGCATCGGTGGCGGAATCGATCCTTTCATGCAGGACCAGCCCCTCCCGGAATTCCGGCGGCATGGCATCCGGCTTTATTCGCCTCACCGAATCACCGGCAAGGTTTCCCGCGAGAATACGGGGTTCAGGGGGAGATAAAAAAGCGTGGGCCAGATAGTTCATCCCTCCCAGTATACCCAATAAGGACCGGCAGGGAAACGTGTTCCGAATTCGGAGACTTGTTTTACTGTCCCGCTACCATGTGCCGGGCCCGATCCACCTGGGATGGGAACAGGTCTGAGGGAACCTTCTCGCTTCCCAGGGCCAGAAAGACGATATGCCTGGCACACTCGCTGCTGTCACCAAGGCAATAGCGCTTTTTCATCATACTCGCCAGGGAAGGCATGTTCTGCATCTTGTCGTTAAAGAAGGGACATCTGGGTAGACATTCACACTCTGCCATTTAAGACCTCCCGATAACTATTCTCAGTACCATTATCGGTTGAAATGAGAATAAAAATCAAAAAAAACGATCAGTTTTTCTCATGAACAGCAGAGATCAGCTCGTCCAGTGCCTCCGCTTTGAACTCGGAAAGCTCTTCCCGGGGGAGACCTTCCCTCACATAGAGCAGGAAGGACCGTACCGGTTTTCCGCAGAGTTTTTCCAGAGCCTTCCGATACAGCCACATCTGCATCGCATATTCCCCGGGAATCCGGCTGCGGTTGGTCTTGAAATCCACACAGATTATCTCTTCCCCAAGATCGGCATAGAGATCGATGACCCCCTCCACCAGGTTCCGGTGTCCTCCGGATTCGAGGGCGAGAGTGAAGGGAACCTCCGAATGAAGGGGAACACCGTCGGGTATAAGTTTCCGGCGTGAAGGAGAGTTCCAGAAGCGTTCTGCAAGCTCCTCAGCACAGGAAAGGAGGGCTTCCGTCTCGGGAGCGGTGAAACCCGCAAGCAGGGAATCAATCCCGGCGGGGCTCTTTCCGGTGATAATCCCCTCGAGGACCCGGTGGACCAGGGTACCGAAGAGCTCCTCCCGTTCACGGATCAGGGGGTCAATCTCCAGGATACCCAGCTCGGTCCCTGCCCGGGGGGAAGAAGCAGCGGTCGTCTGATTCAGCCGGCTGACGCTCAATACCGGGTGAAAATCCGGCATCTCAAAAAAGGGATCCTGTGTACGGCGATAATACTCCGTAAGGAGCTCTCTCCGGTCACCGACCCCGGGAGAGTCGGTCCCCAGTCGATGCAGCTCATCCCCCGATACCGGCAAAAAAGGACGAACATACGGGGAATCGGGATTTTCAACAGAACAGCCAAGGCCGGCAAAAATCAGGTCCAGCAGGGAGGGCAGGTTCGCGCTCTTCCGCTTCGGACTGTAGCCCAGCATCACAAGGTGCTGCTCCGCCCGGGTACAGGCTACGTACAGGAGCCGCTTCAGTTCGGCGGCCTCCATCTGCCTGGAAAGTTCCAGTCCCCGCTCATAGAAGGGATTCGGCTTAAGGCGCTTTCCGCTTACCGGACTTCCGGGCACCACCATGTTTACGGTAAGGCCGAATTCGGTATCAACAAAATAGGGAGCCCGCTTACCGGTCTCACTGGATCCCTGGCCCGTGGAGGCAAGCAGGACTATGGGAAACTCCAGTCCCTTGGACTTATGGATGGTCATAATACGCACTCCCTGCTCCCGGGTACGCAGGATCTCGATCTCCTCGAGTTTTTTGTAATCCCCCAGGTTTTCCCTCAGGAAATCGAGAAACAGGGCCATGGACTCGCCGGCGTCCCAGCTCTTGTCCGCCAGGGCCAGAAGGTATTCGTAGAACTCCAGGTATCCGTGCCAGGCCGGGTCCCGCAGCAGGTTGTAGCGATACCCTGCCTCGTACCAGAGAAAGCGGAGGACTTCCCTGTGGGGAAGCCGGTCGATCATTTCCCTCAAGCGGAAATGGATATCCCCTCCCAGGCGGTACTTCTCCGCCTCCTCGGGGGTAAAACCCCCGGAAGGCCCCTCAAAAGGGAGCCTCTCCTCCAGAAGCTCCGCCAGCAGGGCATCGTCGCTCAGGTTAACAAAGAAGGAACGCAGGTAGACCGCATAGGCCATACGGTCCTCGGGGTATACGCAGCACTGCAGGGCGGCATAGATATCGTTGACCGGGGCTTCGAGAAAGAGGGTGCGGATGTTTTCGGTGGTATAGGGAATGCCGAAACGACGGAATATCCGTTCGTAGACTATCTGGTTCCCCGTTGACCGCAGCAGAAGGGCAAAATCCTCCCAGGCCGGAGCCCTGATTCCCCCGGCATCGGAAAGCTGCAGCCCCCTGCCGTCAACCGCGTCCCGGATAAGCCGGGCAGCCTCGAAGGCCTCGCTCTCCACAGCGCTCAGATACTCGCCGGCATCTTCCCCGTCATCTCCGGAATCATCGAGATAGTGGAGCCGGATCTCCGGACTTGTATCCCCTTCCCGGGTTTTTCTTCCCGTCAGGGGACGAAACTCGGCTTCAAAATCCTTCAGTTCCTTTTCGGAACTGAAAACCGGAGGAAAAAAGCTGTTGAAAAAGCTAATCAACCCGGGATGGCTCCGGTAGTTGGTGCCCAGTTCAATTCCGTCCCGCCCCAGTTCACGGGAAAGTCGTTTGAAAACGCTTACGTCGGCCCCCCGGAAACGGTAGATCGACTGCTTCTCATCCCCCACAAAAAAGAGCTTTCCCTCTTCAAGGTCCTCAGGATCAGGAATCCCCGGGGAGAAACGGTCCGGCTTTTCCGCCAGCAGATACAGAAGCTCCTTCTGGATTTCATTGTTGTCCTGAAACTCGTCGATCATGATATGCCGGAACTGCGCCTTGTAGTAGCTCCGGAGCTCCCGGCTCTCCTTCAAAAGAGACACCGCCATGGATACCACATCCCCGAAGGAGACGAGTCCCCGGCTCCGTTTAAGGTTGTTCCAGCCGGCGGTAAACTCGTCCATAAGCCCGGCGATACCACGGTAGACATCTCCGTAGCAGAGTACGGCTGTAAGGGAGGCGGCCTGTTCCTGAAGGGGGCGCAGCTTTTCAATCAGGTCCCGCAGCAGAACGAGGTCCGGGTTTTTTACGTTGCTCCCGGGTTTTTTCGGCAGTTTTCTACCGGCAAGATCAAGCAGATCCTCCCAGGCGCTGCGGGCGATCAGCTCATCAGGATCCGGCCACTCTTCGGCAATTCTTGCGGCCTCCGCCAGGGTCTTCGAGGAAGCTGCGGCATCCCGGGCGATTTCGCCCATCTGACCGTAGAGAGCATCCAGGCGGGAGAAGATTTCTGCGGCCTGCTGTCGGCAGTACTCCTCCTGCCTGCTGAAATCGGCTTCATGATCCGGAGGATCGGCAATCCTGAGTTCCCGGACAGCATAGGAGGCAAAAAACTCCTTCCAGACCGTTTCAAACCCGTTGGCGGCAATCAGGGTCTTCAGGGCGGGATCAAGACGCTTCTCCAGGATGAACTGAAGAGCAAAGGACTCCGCCCTCTTCCGGAGTCCTTCCTGGTCCACGGAAAATGAGAGGGGCAGTCCGAACCGGGGAGCATCGTTCCTTGCCAGGCGGGAGCAGAAGCTGTCCAGGGTCGAAATGCGGGCCTGGTCGAAAAGGGTAAGCTGCTCCCGTACCACCGGCTCGTCGGCATGCTCCGTCAGGAGCCGGTGGATTCGGACGTGCATCTCCGCCGCGGCCTTACGGGTAAAGGTAAGGGTCAGGATCGAGGGGACAGCAGCCCCTTCCCTGACAAGCCGCAGATAGCGCCCGGCGAGTACGGTGGTTTTCCCCGAACCGGCACCCGCGGCGACAACGACGTTTCCGCCGGCCCCCACGGCCCGGAGCTGGTCATCATCATAAGGATGTTCAGCCATTATACCGCCCCCCGGACAACGTATTTTCCCCGGCACAGGGCCCTCAGGGTGCATCCTTCGCATTCCCGGGGATCCATCCGGTAATCCCCCGCCCCGATGCGACGCTGCATGAGGCTCAGACACTCCCGGGTGGTGCGCAGAAGACTGGTAAACTGCTCATCCTTCAACATGGGCTTGATTCCCCTGATTTCCAGGCTCGAGTAGACAACCCGGTATTTCCCGTCCGAGGCGGAGTAGTAGGCGCAGATCAGGTCATCCCCCGGATTCCACACCCCGGCCTCCTCCAGAAGCAGCACATAGAGGGGTATCTGCATGGTTGCGGGCAGTCCGTTTCCATCCTCCAGGTCCCCCTTTGTCAGGCGGAAACTCTTTTTATAGTCCACCACCAGAAGTTCCCCCGCAGGCCCCCGGGAGATGCGGTCAATCCGTCCCACCACCGGAACTCCGTCCAGAACGGCGGAAACCCGGCGTTCCGTTTGACCCGTGGAGTAGGCGTCGAAGTACTTTGCCTCCGCAACGGGGAAGGCTTCAAGCTGCTGTTTCAGGTTCTCCAGGGAGGCCTCCCAGGCGGGCTGCACAGGCAGCGGCCCTTTCAGCCGTGCAGCCTCCCGGTCAAGGATCTCCCCGGTTCGTATCCGGTACTCATCCAGCTCGGCAGAGAGGAAACGCCCCCCCGCAAGACTGGCGCTGAACTTTTCCAGTACCCTGTGCAGAAGGGTCCCCTCCAGCCGGTGGTCCCGTACCAGGGGGCTGTACTCCTCCTCCTTTAGTCCCAGAACCCGGGTAAACAGAAAAGCGAACGGACAGGCCCAGAAAGCATCCAGATCGGTGGCGGAGATCGCCGCCGACTTTTTTTCTCCGGATCCGGAGAAATAGCGTTCCCGGAGCACATCGACGAATCCGGCATGACTGATCGGACTGCCAAGCAGATCCAGGCTTCGTCCCTCCGCAGCGGTGGCATAAAAGCAACCGTATCCCCTTCCCTGCCGGGAAACAAGCGCTTCAGCAGAGGAAATCCCCCCTTTGAAAAAGGCCTCTTCCGCCTCATCCGGGTCTCCGGCAAGATCCTCCCCGGGAACTGATCTGACAAGGCGGTTCTCCACGAAGAATCCCGGGGGAAGTCCCGGTCCGTCGTAGCCGTTCTCGGCGCAGCTGACCCGTACAGCCTTTCCCGACTCCAGATAGAGCCGCAGATACAGCTCCCCGGCGTCATCGTCGCTGATGCCTGCATCCTCCCGCTGTGCCTCGTTTAACGGGAAGCCTCTGTCCCAGACAACCCGGCTCGAGTCCTGGGTCAGAAAGGGGACAAAATGATACAAGGGATCGATTCCGGCGGAAGCCCGGTAGGGGTAGACGGAGATTCCCACAGCTGTCTGCTGCTCCACATAGCTCTCTTCCTCGAGAGCGGCGACCCAGACAGCGTACGGTGAAGATACGGAGAGGGACGGAAACTCTTCTTCAGTCCCTGCAAAGTCATTCAGTACCTCAAGGGCGCGCTGGAAACTCCTCAGCTGCAGGGGGGATTCGGTTCTCCACCTTTCCGTATCAAGAAAGGTTCCGATAAAGGCCTGCAGCCGGGTTCCCACCTCGGCAAAGCTTCCGGCGCTGACGATTCCCCGGATCCCCGCGGAGAGCCGGCGGTACAGCTGCAGGGATTCCGTACAGCCCGCCCGGGAAAGCTGTTCCTCCCAGCCGTGAAGCCCCCCGGAATCCCGCCAGTTTCTTATGACATACGCTCCGGTCCCTTCCAGCAGCATGCTTCGCAGGGCGGCGGCCTCCTTCCAGGGGACCCCGGCATTCATGATCAGGTTCTTCAGGGCAGCATTCTCGAAGGAGGAGCCGAAGGCCTCGGTAAGCTCCCGGAAAAAACGGACCGACGCGTATTCCGTCAGGGGTCGCCCTGTCCTGACCTGAAGAGGAATACCGTAGCGTTCGGCGGCCTCCTCCAGGTAGCGTCTGTTTGTATCGATCTTCGGCAGGGTAATGGCGATCTCCTCCGGGTCCGTGCCCTCCTTGAGAAGGTCACGGATTCTTTTCATCAGTACAGAGGCTTCCAGACGCTGGTTTTCAAAAAGATCGATATGCCCCCGTCCTGTCAGTGGAACAGAAACACGCCGGATCTGCGGATGGGCCTCGAGGCCTTCACTGTACTGGGAATAGTCCTCCAAAACCTCGGGGAAACAGAGAAGATAATTCTGGGAAAAGCTGTCCAGGGAGGGTTCGAGCATGGATGGTTCGTAGAGGCTGTTTACAGCAAGAAAGCTGCTGTACCGGCGATGGAGCTCCCTCAGGTCATCGGCAACAGGCCAGCTGCAGCTCTCCAGGCGGGGAACCAGACCCGGCAGGCGGGGAAGGATCCTGCTGAGTTCTCCGGCGCCTCCGGAGGACCCCTCGGCTCTGGGCAGAAGACGGGAAAGAAAGGGAGAGTCCCGGTTTTCCTCCGCCAGGGTTTCTGCAAAAAGCCGGCGGATGCAGCCGTTTACCGGCCGCCGCGACTCTGTCAGACCGAAGGCTATCTCCTTGAAACGGTCCCAGGAAAGAAAGCGACTCCCCCAGACGGCATCGCAGAATCCCCGTCGGATCACCGCTCTTCGCCAGTAGCGGGCACTGATTTCAGAAGGAAAAACGAAGTTCCAGGAAACATCGGGCAGGAGGTCCTGAATTCGGGTCTGAAGATTCTCCATGAAGGAATTATCGGCGCAGATAGGAGAGTTCCGCAGGCAGCATTATGTTATTACCGTAATTGTCTTCCCCGTACCCGTTCTCCGCCAGGAGCTTGAGATCTGAAAGCACCCGGGTATCACCGGAAAATTCGACGGTAATACCGGTACGGATATCGATGCGTCCCAGGGCAAGCAGATGGGCAATACCCCGGGTTGCGAATTCCGCCAGGGTCTCTCCCTCGATGTAGGATATCTCCTCCAGGGAAAAATCAGCCTCATACATTACAATCTGATGGTTCTCCAGGAGCTTGACAATAAGACGCCGCAGGGCCTTTTTCATGACTCCCTCTTCCCGGGGAACACTGCCCATGGTCTCGGCTATTTCACAGACAATACCCCCCAGGGTTTTGCGCTTGGCCGCATTGATCGCTTCGTTTACCCTGAACAGTTCCAGGGGACTTGCGGCATTGAAGCTCTGTCCGTTCAGCCGGAGGGTAACATCGCTGCCGTAATGGGTAACGATCTTCGCCACCAGCGTGGAGGGACGTACATGGAAGCCCCTGTACTGGGGAACCGGGACGGATATGGTCCCCTGGACGGCGTAGGAGTGAATGATGTTCCGGCACAGTTCCCGGGCGGCATTAAAGAAACGGGACGAAAAGGCCAGGATATAGTCGATGAGAATGGACAGAAGTGTGTCCTCGCCTATCACCACGGCGTCCTGATTCAGCATGTGCCGTTCGTAATAGTGGCTGAGGACGGTCCCCGTCTCCAGCAGATGGAATATGGTGCTTACGTGGCCCCGAAGAACAAGAAGGTCTTCATCCCGTTCCTCCGCATCTGAATCCAGAAGATAGGTATCGTAGGTCGATTGAAGGGAGTGAAGGGCATGCTCCATATTGCGGATCCGGGCTTCCGAAACCGGTTCAGGAACATAATCGAGATATCGCAGATGCTTGTTTCTGTCCCGTATCCCAAACAGTTCCGTATCCTCTGAAAGATTAAGAAAGGTCGTTGCGAGATTCACAATGGTGGGACCGGGATTCTCCAGATGTCTTCTGGGGCGATCCTGACGCAGGGTCCCCTCAGGAAGATGTTCGGAGAAGTCCTGTACGACTTCGCCGGGTTCAAGTCCGTGGTGTTCCGCCTCCTTCAGCAGGTTCTCCATGGAGTTTTTCAGGGCGGCGGTGCTCTCTTTGAGGGTCTTTTTGGTGGCTGCGAGAAAATCCTCTTTTACCGAGATTATCCTGTAGCAGGGAAAGGAGGCGCTTATATGGGAAATATTATGGACAATCTGCGAGAAGGCCTTAACCGCCGCTATGGAACGTCGGAAGGCGTACCAGGACATGTTATGTCGGGCGCCGTACTCGTCCAGGAGCTCCTCGATTATCCGGCTTTCAAGGTTCAGCCGCCCGAGAAAGGGACGGGTATAATGAAAACCACCGTTTCGCTCTTCCGCTTCTCTCAGCATCGTAATGAGATATTTGGTTTTGGAAGATATTAATGACAGGAAGGCATCGTCGACGACGATCTGATCTCTACTGTGAAAACCCATGGAACAAGGCTCCATCATTAAACTCGGATGCTCCGCTGCGCATACCCGTCTGCATCAGCCTCTGACGGGATTGAGCCGAAGTTCATACATTGAATATATCTCCTGAGATATATAAGAACAAGACAATCGGCCAAAAATCAGTCATAATTCAGTCCCTCAGGTATCCGCCTAGAAATTAGCATTAGCAGAATAAAGAATCAAGCATATATTCCTTGACGGTCTGCGGTCTGCCGGTTTTAAATAGACTGTGCAGATTTCAAAGAGTCTATTACGGATATCAATAAAATCTCTGGTGGAGTCCATGGACCTGCCCACCATGGTCCATATCGCGAAGGACCTGTTGCCCGGCTACAATCTTCACGAACGGATGGGGATTCGCGAGAGCATGGCCATTCCGAACCTCGATGCCTCCCGCCGTATAATTGACGACCTGATCAGGGACGACAGGTTTCTCGACTTTGTCTCCTATCTTATCCGTTATGAAGAAGAGGGCGTCATGGGACGGCGCATAAGCGTCGCCTACCTGCGGGATATACTCAAGGAAGTCTACTCCCAGGGCTACCTCTTCGATAAGGACCAGCGCATGTTCGTGGAAGATCCCCGGATTCGGAAAACCCGAAACTGGGGAGTACTGCGTCCGGGGAATGAGTACACCATCTGTTTTCTGCGGATCGATATCGCCGGCAACACGGAGCTGGTTAAAAGCAACAGCACCGATACAGTTCACCGTTCCTACGGTTTTCTGCGGGAGACGGTGCACGCATCGGTGGAACGGCGCAACGGCAGAGTCTGGATGTGGGAGGGAGACGGAGGTGTGGCGGCCTTCTTTTTCGGAAACCGGAACCAGGCGGCGGCCCTGGCGGCGATGGAGATACTCCATGAACTGTTCCTGTACAACAAAACCAGCTGTCCCCTTTCCACACCGCTGTCCGTACGAATCGGAGTCCACTCAGGACTGTGTGAGTATACCGAGGATAATGCGGCGCTGATCAAATCCGAGACCCTCCAGCAGCTGGTGAATCTTGAGAAATCCCACACCCTCCCCATGCACTGCACCATAAGCATCGTCGTCCGGGAAATGCTGGACCATCTGGTAAGCTCCCAGTTTCTGCCCGTTCGCAGCAACAATCTGATCCATTATACCTACAGCCTGGAGCTGGAAGAGTGAAACGACTTGTTCTGATTACCCGCAGGCAGGAATCCCTCAGCTGTTTTGATACCATCAGGCGCTCCAAAAGCATCGACCTGGAAGTCAGGGATGACCTGGACTGGAAAAAAACTATCCGTGAAAACGGATCGATGATCTATCTGGACATCGGCTCTCTGAGCCCCCGGGAGATTCGCAAGGCCATACGGACCCTTGAATCCCAGGACACCCTCACCTACGGCATTGTCGATCCCGAAGGCCGTATTGACGACCCCGCCGATCTTTTTCACGGCGGCGCCTCCGACTACATCGGACCGGATTTACTGAATAAACGCCTCTCCTTGAGCAGGATAAACCAGGCGATGAACTTCTATCCCTATGTGGAGGACGAGGAGGAAGAGAGCGGAGACCTGAGCTGGGAGACCATCAGGGAGGGTGATGAGTACCCCTTCTACCTCCTCTACGCCGAACTGGACATCCTGCCGGAATGGAAGACAAAATCCGGCAGCAGCTTTATTACCGGACTACTGAAGACCTTTGAATCCCACATGAACCGGGTTTTTCTTCCCCTGGGCGGCCAGCTCTGGATGAAAAGCGACTACGGCGGGCTTTATCTCTTCCCCTACAGCGAGGGAAGCTCCGATATTATCCCGGCCTGCATGAGACTCATTCTGAACAGGGTACTCATCAGCATGGAGGTATTCTCCTACGGAACCCTGCTGCCCTACCACTTTTCCCTGGATACGGGGACTACGGTGTACAGAAAAAAGGGCAACACCGGAACGTTGATTTCCGAAGCGGTAAATTTTATATTCCATCTGGGACAGCAGTATACTCAGCCGGGGCAATTTGTTATCAGCAGAAGGGCTGCGGAGCATATTCCCGCGGGGCTTGCGGACTGTTTTGTTCCATGCGGGAACTATCATGACCAGGACATATTGCGCATGAAAGTGCCCAGGTAGTTGACATGAGAGGCAAGTATCGGTATCCTAAGCACGTTTTCGGGGGTGTAGCTCAGTTGGCTAGAGCGCGTGAATGGCATTCACGAGGTCATGGGTTCGATTCCCACCACCTCCATACTTTAACGCTATGAGCGACAACAACAGCACCAAAAGTGATCTTTTCTCCGGGGAACTTGACCCCGATATCGCCGAATTGATGGGCATCGATGACACGCCCTCCGCTCAGGTTCCCGATTTTGAAGAACTTTTTGAAGACACCTCTTCCGGCACTCCCGCCGAGGCGCACGTAAGCGATATAAGCAAGGACCGTTTTCATCCCGTCAGCCGTCTCGAACAGGACCCGGCTCCATATTTCCAGGACAAGGATTACTACAAGAAAGCCCTTGCCGGGGAAGGCGAGGTTTCCCAGAGGGTTCACAGTCTCCTTTCGAAATTTCTGAACACCCAGGACCCCAAGGAGCGATCCGTCTACAGGGGAAAACTCATATCCGCCTACTGGAACCTGGTGGAGAGCATCGGCAGGAAGGTCTGCTCCAGTCCGCCCCAGCCCAAGGTCCTGCTTCTCAGATACGGCGTCCTGCTGCCGACGCTGCTTTCCAAGGAGCAGCGCTCCATGATCTCCCGGATTGTGTACAGCAACACCACGGGAGAACCTGTCCACTACGTGGACGAGTGGCTTACCATGGTCGCCCGGGGGACCGTCGGAAACTCGGCCACGGATGAAACCAAGGCAGTGAGCCGCCGCAAGGAACATAAGGTCAATACCAAACTCGACCGGGTCAAGGGACAGCGGGATTTCCAGCTCAGCGTGCTGACCCGCAAGTTCGGCGAACAGGAGCGGATGGAAAACCAGCTCAAGGAACTCTCCAGGCTGGTGGCCGACCATGCCGCCCGTCAGGACCTGCCGGGGGTAAAAGAGGTCTATACCCCGGAGCAGCGGCAGTACCTGAGTACAATTGCCAACCTGGTAAAAGACCTGCAGCGCCTTGATACGGAGCTTGCGAATACCTTTGAGCATTTTCAGGAGAATGAAGCTGAATTCCGCAAACTCTCGGAAAGCGCCGGGGGAGCGGAATCCTACCAGGTAAACAATGACGCCCTGCAGACGGAGCTCGCCACGGTACGCCAGATGGCCAAGATGTGTGTGGGCAGGCAGGGAAACCACTTCCCCATTGCCATGAAGCAGTATTTCAGGGACAGTATCCGGGACATCTGCACCCGGGAAAACATCATCATGCAGATGGCCGCCGTGGAAAGTCTGGATCCCGGATTGTTCCTGCGGACCTTCAAACAGCAGACCAACCGCATCGTGCCCCATGTCGTTATCATTCCCAGTTACGGCGAACGGGGAATCTGCTGGGAACCCTTCGAAAAATACAACCGTGCCACGAGCCGGGGCAGAATTGCCGTGCCCCTCTTTCCCAAGGACAACAAGACCGCCATCATCGCCGCCCTGGGGGATCTCCGCTGGCAGGTCGCCAAGGAGAAGGCCCAGCATTACTGGATGGAAGAGGGTCTCACCGGCCGCTACTACCAGTGGTTCAGCGACAGACGGCTGCGGGGAGACGTGCGGGAGTATTTTATCAATGACTATATCCTGTGGATAACCAAGGAGAGCGAAGGAACCCAGAAGCTGGACCGGGAGGTCCGGGGCATTCTGTGGCGCTACTGCCCCTTCCCCCAGGAATTGCGGGATTCCCTGAAAAACCGGGGCTATGTCTACAACGAGCTCTACAAGCGGGATATAAACCGTTCCATGTCAGACGGGTATTGAACGGTCCTGATACCCGGACTAGCCTCTCTTCTTTTTCGGGAAAATCGGCTCGAAATACTTGTCCAGATCGATCTTCGAGGCCAGCAGCTTCATGATCCGGTGATACACAAGAAAGGAACCGATCACCGCCAGAATAAAGATCAGAATGAAGGCCCCCTGGGCCAGTCCGGGATGAACGTCCCGGGGCAATACCAGGGAAAGCATGACAATCCCCGCAACAAGAAAGAAAAACATAAGTATGATATTTACCACCGTGGCTGCGGCGACAAAAAGCAGAGTGTTGGTTTTCTTATTCACGATTTTCCACCTCGTTCTTCATCCGTTCCTCTTTCCCGGTTTTCTCCCGTCCCTGCAGCAGGAATGAGAAGGCCAGCAGGATACCCCCGACGACTATGGAGGCGTCCGCCACATTGAAAGCCGGCCAGCGTTCAAGTCCCATGATACCGTAGAATTTGACGGAGACAAAATCCACCACCCCCTGGGGCCGGAAAATCCTGTCGATCTGGTTTCCGAGACCGCCGCCGATAATAACCGCGATGCACCAGCGCTGCAATACCGACAGTTCACTGGTTCTGAAATAGTAAACCAGGACCCCCGCAAGCACAGCCAGGGGCAACAGTACAAAAACAATCCCCCGTACGGCAGCAGGGAGGCCATACCCGATACTGAAGGCCACTCCCAGGTTCCTGGTGTGGAGAATCCAGAGGAAGTCCCCTCCCCAGGCAAAACCCACCGTATGATAGGGGATGTTGGCAACAATCAAAAGCTTGGTCAGCTGGTCCGCAAGGATAATTACAGCGGTCAGGACAAGGGGCAGGTACAGATTCAGGTTTTTCGTTTTTTCCGGTCTGTCGGCTGCAGTTGTATTCATACCAGTGCGTCCTTATAGGCCCGTGGGAATATCGATAAAATGGGTCTCGAGACCGGTATCCCTTGCGACGCGTTCGGCCATGGCGGAAACCCCCCAGGTTTCCGACGCATAATGTCCGACGGCCAGCATGTTTATCCGGTTTTCCTGGGCTTCGTGATAGATTGTGTGATCCCCTTCACCGGAGATAAAGAGGTCCAGGTCTTCCTCGATGGCCTGCCGGATATCCCGGCTGCTCCCTCCTGAGATTATGCCCACGGTGCGGATCTCCGGTCGGCCAAAGGGGAGAACCGCGTTGCAGTCAGCCATCTCGATATCCAGCCGCCGAAGCACCTCCTCCAGTTCAAGGGGTTCGGGAAGAACCCCCTTGAAGCCTATGCTGCGGCCCTTGTACCAGCCGAAAGGCTCGGCAGCGGAAAGCCCCAGAGCGGCGGCCATACAGCCGTTGTTACCCAGTTCAGGATGAGCATCAAGGGGAAGGTGAGCGGCGTAAAGGGCGATGTCATGCTCCATCAGAAAGCGGACACGCCGGTAGTGGGCCCCGGTGAGGACCGACTCCCTCCCCCAGAAGATGCCGTGATGCACAAAAACCAGATCCGCCCCCAGCTCCGCAGCCTGCCTGAAGGTCTGCAGCGAGGCGTCTACAGCAAATACCAGCTTTTTCAGTTCCGGTTCCCGCCGTTCAACCTGTATGCCGTTTCTGGAGGGATCGATGGCGGCAAAATCATCCATGCAGAGCAGATCCCGGCAATAGTGGTGGAATTCGTCCAATCGCATGCCCCGTATTATAGGGACTCGATGAGATTTGGAAAAGGGCGCTGTGCTTGACAGTGGGCGGAAGAGCCTCGCATTATAGACTGATGAATGATGCTTACCGTCTGGGACCCCACGAGGTCGCCTTTGCCATTGACCCGGAACAACTGAAGGCCATTCCTTTCCCTGAGGATGATGAGCAGATAATCGGCCAGCCCAGGGCCGTTAAGGCCCTCCAGATGGGCACGTTTATCCGCGCCAAGGGATTCAACCTGGTCGTTTCCGGGATTCCCGGAACCGGACGGCATACGGCGATCCGGCGTATCCTGGAGGAGCTTCCCCCCACGAAAGGTCCGGACCGGGATATCGCTTTCGTCTACAACTTCCTGCGCCCAGAAGTTCCCATGGTGCTCTACTTTCCCCCGGGGACTGCCCGGCGCTTTAAACAGCTCATCCACGATCTCGTGGAGAAGCTTAAGGTCCTTATCAAGGCGCGGCTCTCCAGCGAGGTCTACAAGAACCGCCGGGACAGGCTCGTTTCGGGAATCGAAAAGGAAGAAAACCACCGCCTGGCAGAATTCGAAGCCCAGCTGGCAGCCCAGGGTTTTGCGGCGGTCCGGGTGGAGGATGAAGGCGTCCTGTCCACGGATATTGTTCCCCTCATCGACGGCGAAGCAGCCGATTTCGACCAGCTCCAGAGCATGGTGGCCTCGGGTGCCCTGGCGGAGGAGGAGTGGGAACGCCGCAGAGAGATCTACTACCGTCTGATGGACGAGATGCGTTCCATCTTCAGCGATCTGCAGCTTTCCAGGGCAGCCATGGAAGAGGAGCTCGCCCGTCTGCAGGCCGATACCGTTCGTCCTCCCCTGCATACCGAAATGGGAGAACTCTACCGGGCCTTTCCCCAGAAACAGATCCGTTCCTACCTCGAGGCCCTGGAACAGGACATCATCGACCGTCTGTTTGTTTTCACCGGAGAAGAACCCGCGGAAGACGCAGCGGGGAACAGAATCTTCCTGCGTTACGGGGTCAATATTCTTATGGAAGCCGGGGAAGGAGAGACTCCCCCGGTAATCTACGAGAACAATCCGACAGTCCAGAACCTTCTGGGAACCATCGAGTTCTCCATGGACATGAACGGACGGGGAGTAATGAGCTTCATGTCCATCAGGGCAGGCTCCCTGATCCGCTCATCCGGAGGATACCTGGTCATCCGTCTTGACGATCTGCTCCAGGAGGACGGCGCATGGCTTCAGCTCAAGCGGGTACTGCAGACCGAAATGGTGGAGATTCAGCCCCCCCAGGGAATGCTGGGACTTCCGGCGCCGCAGATCAAACCCGAGGCGGTCTCCGTTGACCTGAAGATTATCCTCGTGGCAGACGAAGGAGCCTACGATATTCTCTACAATGCAGACTCGGATTTTGCAAAATTCTTCAAGATCTGCGCCGAATTCGACAGCAGCATGGACCTCAATCCCGACGGCATTGCCCGCTACATGAGTTTCATGCGCCGATCCCTGAAGAATTCCGGGGGCCCGGAAATCTCCTGGGACGGTATGGCCGAGATAATCGCCTACGGAGCCTATCTTGCGGACCAGAGGGATAAACTCTCCACCCAGTTTTCCCTTATCTCGGATCTGCTTGCGGAGGCCTCCTACTGGGCAGGGAAAAGCGGCAAGCGGGAGATAGACGGAGAAACCGTTCAGCTCGCATTGCGGGAGCGGAACTACCTCTTCAACCTTCCCGAAGAAAAGCTCGAAGAACTGATCCTCCAGGGGGATATTCTCATCAGCATCGAAGGAGAAGAGATCGGCAAGGTCAATGGCCTGGCCATACATGACCGGGGATACTACGCCTTCGGCATGCCCACCCTCATCACCGCCAGGGTCGCTCCCGGAGAAGAGGGTCTGGTTAATATTGAGCGGGAGGTGGGCCTCTCCGGGGAAATTCACGACAAAGGGATACTGATCCTTGACGGCTACCTTCGGGCACGCTACGCCGTGGATTTTCCCCTGGCCATGTATGCCACAATCTGTTTCGAACAGTCCTACAGCGAAATAGACGGTGACTCCGCCTCTTCCACCGAGATGTACGCCCTGCTCTCCGCCGCCGGCAGGCTCCCCCTGCGGCAGGATATAGCCGTAACCGGCAGCATGAACCAGATGGGACAGATACAGCCGGTGGGAGGTATCAGCGAAAAAATCTCCGGCTTTTTCAACATCTGTAAAAAGAGAGGCTTAAGCGGCCGGCAGGGAGTAATTATTCCCGATCAGAACAGGAAGAACCTTTTTCTCCCCCCGGAAATCCGGGATGCCGTGAAGGACGGGCGGTTTCATATCTACCCCGTAAGCACCATCGATCAGGGGATGGAAATCCTCACCGGCATACCGGCGGGAGAACCGGGACGGGACGGACGGTTCCCGCCCAAGTCGTTAAACGGCCGGGTCGAACGGGAACTGAGGGCCATGGCCCTCCTGGTCAAGCAATTTAATAATTGATAACCGTTTACGATTGCTTGACCTCTAATTTTACAGAGACTATACTGAATACACCAGAGGTCATACCTACCAGGTGGTGTACATGTCAAAAGCAGTTGATGTCGAAAAAATAAAACGGGCAGCAAGGAATTCCATTCCAATTTCGATAAAAACCTTTACCCTTCCCCATGAAACTGAAGAGTACATGGAAAGAATTCTCGAGATTTTTCTCTCGGAATTCGGTCAGGATCAGCTCTCCAGCCGCATCGGTTACTGCATGCGGGAGCTTGCGGTCAATGCAAAAAAAGCGAACACAAAACGGATCTATTTCAAGGAAAAGAGCCTCGATATCAACGATCCCCGGCAGTACGAAGAAGGAATGGAACGCTTCAAGCAGGAAACCCTGGACAACATCGACTATTACCTGAACAAGCAGAAAGACGCCGGTCTCTACGTAAAGGTCGTCTACCATGCCAAGGGCAATGCCTTTACCATGAGCATCCATAACAATTCCCGCATCTCCCGCAAGGAACAGATCAGGGTCTACGACCGCATCGCCCGTTCCCGGGCCTTCGATTCCATGGAAGAGGCCCTCTCCTCGGTGATGGATGATTCCGAGGGAGCCGGGCTGGGAATCGTGATTCTGGTACTGATGCTGAAAAAGATGGGCCTGGACGAGGACGCCTTTGATATCGATGTGGACGGAGACGAAACCATTGCCCGGATTACCGTACCTTTCTCTGCGGTACACCTGGAGAATATCAACGAACTATCCAGGGAGATCGTCAACGAGATCAACGAGCTGCCCCAGTTTCCCGACAATATCGTCTACCTTCAGAAACTGATCAGTGATCCCGATTCGGAGATCTCCGATATCGCCAGGCAGATCAGCACCGACCCCTCCCTGACGGCGGACCTTCTCAAGCACGTAAACTCGGCCCAGTTCATGCTGCCCAAGAGGGTCGACAACATTGTGGAGGCCGTCAAACTGGTGGGCTTCCGGGGTATCAAGAATCTGCTCTACTCCTTCGGAACCCTTAAAATCCTCGATTCAAACCAGCGCTGGCTCTGGGACCACAGTTACCGGACCGCTTTTTACGCCTATAACCTGGCAAAGAACTTTAAACGCAGGAAGGAGCTGCTGGATGACGCCTATGTGGGGGGCATTCTGCACGATATGGGAAAAATCATCTTCTCCAATGTACATCCCAACCTTCTGGAGAAGATCCAGGGCTTCTGCACGGACCGTAATATTCACCGCGACTTCATCGAAGACCTGAGCGCCGGACTGAATCACGCCGAAATCGGGGCACTGATCGCAGAAAAGTGGAACTTCCCCGTATCCCTTATCGAAGCCATCCGTTACCACCATGATCCCCTGGCCGCTCACAACGAGTTCCGGGACGTTGTTTACACCGTCTATCTGGCCAACGCCCTCTGCGGGTATGAGCGGGGTGATATAGAATATGATCAGCTGGAAACCGAAGTTATCCGGGATTTCGGAATCACCTCCCAGGATAAGCTGGATATGGTGCAGCAGCGCCTGTCCCTAGCCTTTGACGACGAACGAAACAAGAAATTGTAATTCCACACAAAAGCCTCTTGACTTTTATATATATAGTATTTAATATATATGCATACGATTAAGAGAGGGAGGCTACAATGGCAGTAAGAATCTACACCACTCCAAGCTGTGTATACTGCAATAAGGCGAAACAGTATTTCAGAGAAAATCACATCTCCTTTACGGAGTATAATGTGGCCAATGATATGCGCCGGGCGGAAGAAATGGTAAAGAAGTCGGGCCAGATGGGTGTTCCGGTGGTGGATGTAAACGGCAAGATCATCGTGGGGTTCAACCAGCCGGAGATTGAACGCGCCCTGCATCGCTAGGAACTCAACAGATCATGTTAAAACCGGCGGTTCATTCCGCCGGTTTTTTATTGCCTGGACTCGAACCAGCGCTGAAGAGTAATGGCGGCGGCCACTGAAACATTCAGGGAGGCCTTGGCCCCGCCCATGGGGATGGAGAGCCTGACATCGGCCCGTAACAGGGCCTCCTCACTCAGGCCCCACTCCTCGTTCCCCAGCAAAAGCAGCCCCCCGGAAGGAAATGAGTACGACCCGATACCGGTGCCTCCGGTTTCCAGGGCAATGACCTGCGTGCCGTTCCCACTGTCGCCGGAGGCAAGACAGGCCTCCTGAAGGCTACACACCGACCACGGGACCGCCAGAGACGCACCCATGGAACTACGGCTTGCCCTGGGCTGTTCGGGGCTCGGTGTGGCTGGACTCAGGTATATATGCCGCACCCCGAAGGCTTCGGCGGAGCGAAAAATATTCCCTACATTGAAGGGAGAACGCAGGTCTTCCAGAAAAAGATCGACGGGCAGCACACGTCGCGCTCCGGAATCGAGAAGCTCTGTTCCGGGGATCCGCAGATCCCAGTCCGCCAGGGCTGTTCCAAGTTCTGTCAGAATAATAGTGCAGATTACCCCGCATTCTCTGCCAAAGTCAGGCGACAGGGGGCCAGACAGGCTAAGACCGGCTTTTCGCAGCCGCTCTTCCAGCTTTACCGCCCGTTCCCGTACGGCGTCCGCCGTATCGGAACGTACCAGGGTTTCGCACAGTCCCGCCAGATAATAGCTGTCCACCGGTCTGGACGCCCGTATCTCGGCCTCAAAGCCGCGAAGAAGCTCAGCAGCCTTACGCAGACGGTTTTTCGTCGACAGTCCCGCCAGCTTTCGCAGGGCGATCATAGGACCTCTTTCAGCAGGTTTAGGAGCTCCTCCTGATCCAGGGCTTGGGGCATCTGGTCGGCCAGGCCCATTGCTGTCGCCGCATCCGCCAGGACCGGAAGCTCCCGGGGGCCGAGTCCGTAGTCGCTGAAACGCAGCGGAAGCTGCAGCGAATCGATTTTGCGCCGCAGGGAGGCGATAACCGTATCAGCCGCAGCGGGAGTCCCCATTCTGCGGGTGTCCTCCTCGAGGATGGGAGCCATACGGGCAAGTTTGGCGGGACAGGCCCTGCGTCCGTATTCCAGAATCACCGGCAGCATCAGGGCCGCAATCCCGGATTTCGGCACCTGAAACAGACCTCCCGCTGTTATGGCCACAGCACTTCCCATTCCCGGGGATCCCATGGTCAGGCCGAAGGCAGAGAGCAGCCCTGCCTGGTACAAACAGAGATCAGGCCCGGAAGGGTCCTCTTCATGCACCGAACCGATACACCCGGCAAGCAGCCCGAGGGAGCGCAGAAAAATCGTATTGGAGATAAAATTGCTGCTTTGGGAGAAATAGCCTTCCAGGGAACTCAGCATCGTATCCAGAAGAATGGCGGAACGGTTCCGTTCGGACAGGCCCGCCGCATACCGCGGATCCAGGATGACCAGGTTCGGAAAAGCCTCTCTGCGACGAAAAACAGAGCTGTGTCGGTTACGGGCATCGATGAGAAAAAAATCCTCCCGCAGCATAAAGGGGTTTCTGCAGGAGGTGGGAACCTCGATATAGGGATAGACGGATGTGCCGGCCTCCCCTTTCTCCTTGAGGCTGTCGAGATCAGAGATACCCGCGCCGAAGGCGGCCACCGCCTTTGCCAGGGAAAGGACCCGCAGGCCGCCGAAGCCGATAATCATCTGGACTCTGGCGGATTTAGCCAGATCGAGGCACTCCTCTCCGGCCCTGCTCGTTGATTCTGCGCCTATCCCGGCATAGCTGATTGTCTCGACCCCGGCGCTCTCCAGGCTGGAACGCAGCTCCTTCAGCAGTGCTGAGGATCGAAAGGCTGTTTCGGTAATGACGAGTGCCCTGGAACCGAACCTGCGGGCTTCGGTTCCCAGACGCAGGCGGGAGTCGAGGCCGAAGATGACCCTTCCGGGCATATAAAAGGCGAGACTGTCCATGACGATGAGTATAGTACGGATCCGTGCTTTTGGGCAGGGCAAAAAAAATCCCCCTTGCGGGGGGATTGTATATCCTTGTCCTGGTTATGGATGAGTTTTAGAGGCCGAAATTCTTCATTATGTTGTCCGCAACCATCTCGATGACCTTGTCGTTGATATAGTTCGGATCTTCAAGTTTTCGCTTTACTTCCTCAACACGGTCCATGCGTATATCCGCGCTGTTTTTCACAGCCTCATTAACCTGGTAGAGCTCGGCAAGATTCTTCGCCTCTGAGGATACGTTGACTGAATCCTTCTCCACCACTTTTTCCGGTTTGGAAGTGTTGCTGTTCTTCTTGAGTTTTGAGATTGAATCTATCGGTCCAAGACCCTCAATTGTCATTTCTCATCCCTTCCTTTCACTGACATTATCGTCATTTTCCCCATAAGATTGAGAAAAATTCCTTCCCTCAACCATAATTGCGAACTCTCCCTTAATGCTGGACCGTTCGCCAAGTTCTGTCAAGATGTCCGCCGGGTACCCCCGCAAAAACTCCTCGTGGATCTTGGTCATCTCCCTGCCCAGGCAGATTCTGCGATCCGGGGCAAGCTCCGCAAGATTCTTTAGAAGCTTAAGGATACGGAAAGGAGACTCGTAGAGAATAAAATTCTCTTCCCGCTCAAGCAGTTCAGCCAGTCTCCGCTTGCGCCTCCCCTCCCTGGGGCTCATAAAGCCGTCGAAGGTAACCGTTCGTCCTCCGAAGCCTGCCACACTGATCAGCGCAGCAAAAGCTGAAGCCCCGGGCAGAGGGACGACCGGAAAACCGGCATCCCGGACAAGGTTACACAAAACCGCCCCCGGATCGCTCAATCCCGGAGTACCCGCGTCGGATGCATAGGCGACATCGGCGCCCCCGGAGAGGTGCTCCACAAGCTTTTCCGCCGCTTTAGCCTCGTTTCCGGCCCTGCAGCTCATCAGATGCTTCCGAATACCGTAGGCATTCAGCAGCTTGACGGTCTGCCGGGTATCCTCGCAGGCAATTACTTCCACATTCTTCAGAACTTCCACCGCCCTGAAGGTTATGTCCCCCAGGTTTCCGATCGGTGTTGCAACAATAAAGAGGCTACCCACATCTTATTGTACTAAGCTTCGGTACAAATTCCAATTCTTTTTACGAAAAAGGGGCTATACTCTGCTGATACTCCCGGGATTTGCCGAAAAATGAGCGAGGGAAGTCCATGAACCTGATAATCCTTGCACTGATGGCGGCCCTGATTGTGCTGCTGCTTGGCGTCTATTTCCGTCTCTCCCCGTCCCGGGACCTGAAATACAGGCCCGCAGTCCCGGAAGAACTTCCGGGAACAGGAAAACGCAGTCCCTGTCCCCTCTGCGGGTGCATGCTGCAGCCGGGAGAGAGGGTCCATTCGGTGGTGTACCCCGGAAAAGGTGACCGCCTGGCGGAGATCTACGGCTGCCCCTACTGCTATCCCCCCAACAGGACCCACCGCCGCTACTGCCCCTCCTGCAAACGGGAACTCGAAGGAGACGAGCTGGTGTTTGCCCGGCTCTTTGAAAACTCCGGCAAGGTCCACGTCCATGTCAACGGCTGCCGGATCTGCATGCGCCGCAGATCCTGAAGACTGATTTTCAGATCTTGCCAGTACAGCGGGGCTAATGCTACAGTCAGACTACCATGGAACACTACAAACGAACCGCTACCTGCGGACAGCTCAGCGCCGCCGATGAAGGCGCTACGGTTACTCTCAACGGATGGGTGCATCGCCGCCGCGACCACGGCGGGGTCCAGTTTATCGACCTCCGGGACCGCTATGGTCTGACCCAGATTGTTGTCGACGAAGACGCCGCCGGGGAGGTCAAAGAGACCGCGGCGGAACTCAAGTTTGAATACTGTATCGCCGTTGTCGGAACCGTCCGCAGTCGGCTTAATCCGAATCCCAATATTCCCACCGGCGAGATTGAGCTTAAGGCGGAAAAGATCGAAATCCTCTCCCGCTGCGAGGTCCTTCCCTTCATGATTGACGAGAAAAGCGACGCCAGGGAAGACCTGCGCCTGAAATTCCGCTACCTTGATCTGCGGTCCTTTTCGATGCAGCGCAAAATACGGCTGCGCCATGATGTTACCTTCGCGGTACGCGAGTTTCTGAACGGGGAGGGTTTTCTGGAAATAGAGACCCCGACCCTGATCAAATCCACCCCCGAAGGTGCCCGTGACTTCATCGTTCCCTCCCGGCTGCATCCCGGAAAGGTGTACGCCCTGCCCCAGTCGCCCCAGCTTTTCAAGCAGATCCTTATGGTCGGCGGCTGTGACCGTTATTTTCAGATCGCCCGCTGCTACCGCGACGAAGACGCCCGGGGAGACCGTCAGCTGGAGTTCACCCAGATCGACCTGGAGATGAGCTATGTTTCCAAGGACGACGTTTTCGCCGTCACCGAAGGGATGATGGCCCATATCTTCAAAAAAACCATGAACATCGATCTGCCCCGCCCCTTTCCCCGGCTTCCCTACTTTGAAGCCCTGGACCGCTTCGGCAGCGATAAACCGGAACTCCGCTTCGGCATGGAACTCCAGGACTTCGCCTCCTTTGTTTCCGGGTCAGGATTCAAGGTCTTCGAAGGCGTGCTGGAATCCGGTGGAGTAATAAAGGCCCTGGTTGCACCGGGCTGCGCCGAATACTCCCGCAAACAGATCAACGAACTTGAAGAGACTGCAAAAACCTACGGCGCCAAGGGCCTGGCCTGGATGAAGGTAAGCGACTCCGGCGAGCTTGACGGCGGCATCGCCAAATTTTTCGCCCCCCGGGCACAGGAGATCCTTTCCAGCCTCGAGGCCGGGCCCGGAGACCTTATTCTCTGCGTCGCAGATGAACGTCATACCGCCTGCACCTCCCTGGGGGCCGTACGCCTGCGTCTGGGCCGCAACCTGGAACTGATTCCCGAGGGGACCTTCAACTTCTGCTGGATAATCGATTTTCCTCTCTTCGAATGGAACAGCGACGAAGAGAAATGGGACCCTGCACACCACATGTTCACCATGCCCCAGGCACAGTACCTGGACACCCTGGAAAAGAATCCCGGGGATGTCCGGGCCGACATGTACGACCTGGTCTGCAACGGGTTTGAGCTGGCTTCCGGCTCCATCAGGGTCCACGATCCGGAGATCCAGAAACGGATTTTCCAGATCGTCGGCTTCAGCGAGGAGGAGGCCCAGAACCGTTTCGGTTTTCTGCTGGACGCCTTCCGCTACGGACCGCCGCCCCACGGCGGGATCGCTCCGGGACTCGACCGGCTGGTAATGATCATGGCCGGAGAGAACTCGATCCGCGAGGTGATCGCTTTCCCGAAAAACACGGTGGGAATCTCTCCCATGGACGAGTCTCCTTCTCCGGCGGAACCGGATCAGTACCGGGAACTGCACCTGGCGGCTGTCCCCGTACAGGAAAAGGAGTAAACCAGAAGCATGGCAGCCTTCGGGGTGCTGTTCCGGTCGTGATCTCTTTCATACGGAACAGCTGCTCCGAGGTCCCTGTGAAGCTGCAGGGACTACCGGGTCCTGCAGCCGACTGAACCGGACAACCCCGATCTTTCCTTGCCTTCCCATGTGTTCATGGGTACTTTTGCTGGGAGGAAACAATAAGCGGAGGTACCGACATGAAAGAAGAAGATAAGGAAAAACTGAAAAGCAACATCAACAGCACCATCGACAAGGTTGACGCAAAACTGGAGGAGCTGAAAGCCAGGAGGAAGGAACTCTCGGGAGAAATTCGCAGACAGATCGATACCCGCATAGCGGAACTGGAGAAAAAACGGAAGGAACTTGTTGCCCAGTCATCGGAGTTCGGCAAATCCGCCGGAGAAGCGGCACGGGACCTGAGCGAAGGACTCAAGAGCGCTCTCAAGGACCTGGAGGCCGGGGTCTCAGCCGCCTGGAAAGAGTTCCGTAAGCACTAGGATCTTCCCTAACTGATACGCTGATTACCGAGGATCTTGATAATATAGAGCTTTATATAGGTCATCAGCGCAGCCTTGTTCTTGATCTGATCAAAGGCATCATGTTCAGATAACTGCCGGGCCATATTCTCTATACGGGCCAGGTCCGGCGGTTTCACCCGAAAATGTTTCTTGATCGACCTGATAAAATCCCTGATCAGAGAATTGACATCCTCCACCAGGTTTGCCTTTGCCTGGGGGTCGTAGAGGGGATTCCATTTCTCCGCCAGTTCGCCCAGAGACTGATCGATGGGCTTATCGTTGCCCGCGACTCTCCGTTTCAGAACCTCAAGAGCCTCCTTGTAGTTCAGGAGATCCTTCTTTTTGCCTGCTCCTCCGGTACTTGGGGGAGATACAGGGGCAGCATCGTGCTGGTCCATGTCAGAGAGAGACGTCGATACGAATCCTTCGCCCCGGGCACGCTTTTTGATCTTTTTCTCCCCACCGCTTCGTACGTGATTGTTCCTGCTGAAGCCCGAGGAGAAGCTCCGGAAAAACTTTGCCACCGCTACAAAAAGAGGGATGGTTTTCCACAGGGGAATCTTGAACTTGGCGTCCTTTACCAGCTCCTCCCGCTTGAGTTTCAGCACCTCATCCAGGGGTTTCAGGGAATGGTGCTGGGAATCGAAGAGATCCTGGGTATTTTTGGTCGCTTCGAAGCCGTACTTCCCCGATTCCAGGGCAAAAAAGAGCAGATCAAACCTGAGCAGCCCCGAGAGCAGAGGATCCTCCTCCTTCAGGCGACGTTCAAGATCCCGGATAAAAGCTTCATCATTCTTCATTTCGGGGCTGGTCTGATAGTTGTTCAGAAGCAGGGTAAAAAGGTTCTGATACTCCCTTTTCAGGATTTCATTGGTGTCCCGCAGCTTCTTCAGGGTGAGAGGGATGATCAGTTCCCGGTGAATAAAATACTCCTTATTGTCCGGAGTCCTGACCCGCACCACCTCCGGCAGCTGTTTATTGTCCCCGGAGGTGGTCAGTTTCCGCAAATATGCGTTGAGATCATCCAGGGAGAACCTCTTGGAGAGGGGCACACCGTTTTTATCCTTGAAGGAGTGGATACTGTTGAAGGTAAAGAAGTAGGGCGCGTTCCGGAATCCCTGACGCACCTGCTTCAAGGCGTTTTCCTTGTCCTTTTCCCGCTGGGATATGCTCTTGTAGTACATATTGTAGAGTCCCAGCATATAGGCGGACTGAATATAGGCATTCTCCAGGGCGGTACGGTTGTTCTTCTTGTTGTACTCCTGAATCATGGAACTGGCCAGGTGTGTCCAGAACTGAAAGGAGAAATCCGTCGGTTCAAGCAGGGAGGAGATTGAAGTCCGAACCTGGGTCAGGACCTTGGAAAACATGTCCTTGAGGCTCGCTTCCCGGTTCTTGAAGATTCCCCGCATCCGGCTCTGCATATACTCCGCATTGCGGTGGGTATTCAGGTAATTGCGGATTTTCTGGACCGAGAACTCAAGCATTTTATTTTCCACCATGGTCGAGGTGGTCAGAATCGAGGGGATGGTGTCGGGAAAGGTGAGTCTGACAATCTCCTGATCGTCTTTCTTTTTCAGGAGCTCAACAAACTCGGTCTTCACATCCACTGTGTTCATGGCGCCGTCGGGAATCTCGTACCCGGTACTCTCCAGGGAAGGAAAAGGCTCCTCAGGTTTCTGCTCGATATCCTTGTAAAGCTTGTGTATCTCGTAGTAGTAGAATTTCGGATAGAAGATCGTCTTTATCCGGTCGTCCTGCTTCTCCAGGCGCAGAATTCCTCTGGAGGCAAGCTCCTCCAGCTGTGAATCAAGCTGTTCCGGAGCACTCAGACGCGGGTCGATCTCTTCCCCCTCACTCACAAGCCGCTCAGCATACTTCTGGGCATAGGCTGTAAAGGAGGTGAAGTTGAAGCGGGGTTTTCCCATGCGGAGGGAATAACCGCGGATGATGGTATTCAGATCATAACGGCCTGCCATGGACTCTTTTATTACCTCATTCTTCAGTCTTTACTGCCGGTCCGCTTTTTTGAAGCGGCTTTTTTAGATTGTAGCCCGCTTTTTCCGTTCCCGCCAGTACTCTGACGAACGAATTTGGCGCTCCGGACCTCCTTGGCGGCCAGACGCACACCCCCGGCCTTGACGCCCTTGACGACAAAATCCTCAAGCGGAAAAGTCTCTTCCAGAATCTTCATGCGCGGTTTGGGTTTATAACTGACCTGAACACCCACCTTCTCCTTCTGGGTGGTCAGTTTTATACCCAGGGCATCCTCAGGAATCAGGGTATAGCCCTTGTTCAGAATGTACTGTTCAATCCTGCAGCGTTTGATATAGGCATAGCGGGTGGCCTTATCAACATACAGGACAGTAAAGACCAGCTTGGCAAGGCGTTCCTTTTCCGCAAGAACGCAACACAGCATTCCTTTGTCAACAAAAAGACGCTCGGGAACATCGATTACCGAATAGGAGCCGTTCTTCCGTATAACCAGGACCCTGTCATAGGGGGAAACCTGGAACATTACCTTGCCGGTTTTAATTCCGTACCCCAGGTAGCCGGTATCCGGATCATAACGCAGGTCCAGGTCACGCTGAGCCGCCTCCCGGACATCGACCTTCTCGAAGGATTTTATCGTCGACAGCCTGGGATAGACAGAACCGTGGTCCTCAATAAGCCTGTCCAGGAAGCCCAGGGCATAGCCGGTCAGGTCCTTCAGATTGGCCCGTACCTCCTTGAGCCGGGCATCCAGCTCCTGGAGTTCCCTGCGGGCCTTTTCGATATCATACAGTGAGATACGGCGAATCGGGATTTTCAGGAGACGTTCAACGTCCTCGTCGGTCACCTCCCTGCGAATCTCGTCCTGAAAAGGTTCAAGCCCCGTGTGCACCGCCTTCATGACGCCGCTCTGGGTCTTTTTGTCCTCTATACGCTTGTAGATCCGTTCCTCGATAAAGATTCTCTCCAGGGTCCGGGCATGGATCTTGTCCCTGAGCCGCCCTTCTTCGATCTTCAGTTCCGCCTTCAAGACCTTGATGATGAACCCTGCATGAAACTCTATGATCTTTGAAATCGGTACCAGGACCGGCTTATTGTCTATAATGACCAGGGAATTGACGGAGATGGAGGTTTCACAGTCGGTAAAGGCATAGAGGGCATCCAGTACCTCCTGGGTATGGACCCCACGGGCAAGTTTTATCTCGATCTCTACATTTTCCGCCGTATAATCGCTGATGCTGCCGATCTTGAGCTTGCCTTTCCGGGCGGCATTCTCCACCGAAGCGATCAGGGTATCCGAAGTCGTCCCGAAGGGTAGCTCCCGCACCACGATACGCTTGGGATCCGAGGTGTCCAGCTTGGCCCTGACCAGGACCTTTCCCATTCCGTCCTGATAGTCGGCCACATCTATAATCCCGCCGGTGGGAAAATCGGGATACAGGGTCATTTTCTCCCCCTTAAGGGCAGCTTTGAGAGCCTCCAGGACCTCGACAAAGTTATGGGGGAGGATCCTGGTGGACATACCCACCGCAATCCCTTCGGTCCCCTGAATCAGCACCACCGGAATCTTGGCGGGGAAAATCAGAGGCTCCCTGTTTCGGCCGTCGTAGGAATCGTCGTAATCGGTTATCTCGGGAAAATAGAGGACCTTTTTTGCAAGAGGCAGGAGCCGACACTCGATATATCGGGCCGCAGAGGCCGGATCCCCGGTATAGATGTTCCCGAAGTTCCCCTGTTTCTCGATAAAGAGGTCCTTGTTGGCCAGGACCACGAGGGCGGAGTAGATCGAGGCGTCCCCATGGGGATGGTACTTCATGCAGTGGCCAACGACATTTGCCACCTTGTGGAATTTACCGTCGTCCATCTCGAAAAGGGAGTGGAGAATCCGGCGCTGAACCGGCTTGAAGCCATCCTCGATATTGGGAATAGCCCGGTCCTTGATAACGTAGGAGGCGTACTCCATAAAGTTGCTGTCGAAAAGCTTCTGTACGTAGGCCATTAAATCAGGTTCTCCATTATATAATCCCGGCGCTCGGGGGTATTCTTACCCATAAAGAATCCCAGGGTATTGTTGATGTTTTTCAGGGATTTGATATTGACCTTGACCAGGCGTATATCCGGCCCGATGAACTGCCCGAACTCCTTCGGAGAGATCTCTCCAAGCCCCTTGAAGCGGGTAACCTCGGGGGAACTTATCTGCTGCAGCGCCTCTTCCTTCTCCCTGGGGGAGTAGCAGTAGCGGGTCTCCTTCTTGTTGCGCACCCGGAACAGGGGAGTCTCCAGGATATAGACCCTTTCGGAGACCACAAGCTCCTCAAAGAAGGTCAGAAAAAAGGTCATCAGCAGGTTGCGGATATGAAAACCGTCATGGTCGGCATCGGTGGCTATTACAACCCGGCCGTACCGCAGCCCCTCGATTCCGTTCTCTATTCCCAGGGCCATCATCATGTTGTAGAGCTCTTCGTTTTTATAGATGTCAGCGCGCTTGCGGGAGTACATGTTCTGACACTTGCCACGAAGGGAGAATATGGCCTGGGTATAGGGGTCACGACTGGATACCATGGAGCCTGACGCGGAGGCCCCTTCGGTAATAAAGAGGGTCGACTCATCCCCCTTTTTGTCTCCCAGGTGATACTTGCTGTCCTTGAGGTTGGGGATCTTCAGGGCGATCTTTTTCGCTGCCTCCTTGGCCTCTTTCTTGACCGCATTCAGTTCCTTGCGGAGCTTCTCGTTGGAGACGATCTTCTCTTCCAGTCGCTTGGAGGCGGAATTGTTCTTGTGCAGGAAGTCCACCACCCCGGATTTTACCTCACCGACGATCCATCCGCGGATTTCCGTATTCCCCAGCTTGTTTTTTGTCTGGCTTTCAAAGATGGGATTGGTCAGCTTGACGGCTATGGCTCCGGCGATACCGTCCCGGACATCCACGCCGGAGTAGTTCTTCTTATAGAACTCGTTGACCCCTTTCAGGATCCCCTCCCGGAAGGCGCTCTGATGGGTACCTCCGTCGGAGGTGAACTGCCCGTTGACGAAGGAAAAGTAGGTTTCCCCGTAGTTCTGGGTATGGGTAAAAGCGAACTCGATGCGGTCTCCCTTGAAGTAGGCCTCGTCATAGATTCTGTCCTCCCCCACCTCGGCATTCAGGAGATCCTTGAGACCATTGGCGGAATAGAACTTCTGCCCGTTCAGAACCAGGGTAAGTCCCGAGTTCAGGCAGGCGTAATTCCAGAAGCGCTGCTCAATGTATTCCTGGTTAAAGGCGTATTCCCCAAAAATTTCCGAATCGGGAACAAACTCAACCAGGGTGCCGTTCTTCTCAGTGCTCTTTCCCTCCTTGCTGTCCAGCAGGGAACCCCGGGAGAAGGAAGCCTGAAAATACCTGCCCTCACGAAAACTGGTAACGGTAAAGCTGGAAGAGAGGGCATTGACCGCCTTGGTTCCCACTCCGTTTAATCCTACGGAGAACTGAAACACCTCGTCGTTATATTTTGCCCCCGTATTGATGACGGATACACAGTCTATAACCTTGCCCAGAGGAATACCCCGTCCGTAATCCCGTACAGTGACCGTGTCTTTCTTGAGGGACATCTCGACACGACTGCCATGGCCCATGATGTATTCGTCGATGGCGTTATCCACAACCTCCTTGATGAGGATGTAGATACCGTCGTCCATATTGGAACCGTCTCCCAGCCGCCCGATATACATACCCGTTCTGAGACGTATATGCTCGAGGGAACTGAGGGTTTTTATCTTGCTTTCGTCGTAGACGGCCTGCTTCTTTTCTGTCTGTACTGCCTGTTTTGCCATGTGGGTCCGTAAAACTCGTTGATCTGCTTGAATTTAGACCATAGTATCAGAAAAACACGAGGCTTCAAAGGGGAATTTTACACCCTCAAAAGCAGAGCAGTCACCATGAGCAGATCAGGCCTTTATTCAGGCATCCCGTTTTAAACCTCTGCGTCCTCTGCGCGGCCCCTCCTCAACCATCCAGCTCCACACCGTGATACCGCATCCCCACCACTACCTCTGCGTCCTCCGCGCGGTCCTTACCCCGACCATCCAGCTCCACACCGTGATACCGCATCCCCGCCACTACCTCTGCGTCCTCTGCGCGGCCCCTCCCCCAACCATCCAGCCATCAACGCAATACCGCACTTCCTCTTCCCAGACTCTGCGTCCTCCGCGCGGTTCCTCCACGACCATCCAGCTCCCCACCGTGATACTGCATCCCCGCCACTACCTCTGCGTCCTCTGCGCGGTCCCTCCACGACCATCCAGCTCCCCACCGCAATACCGCTTTCCCGCCACTACCTCTGCGTCCTCTGCGCGGCCCCTCCCCCAACCATCCAGCCATCAACGCAATACCGCACTTCCTCTTCCCAGACTCTGCGTCCTCCGCGCGGTTCCTCCACGACCATCCAGCTCCCCACCGTGATACTGCATCCCCGCCACTGCCTCTGCGTCCTCTGCGCGGTCCCTCCCCGACCATCCAGCTCCCCACCGTGATACCGCATCCCCGCCACTACCTCTGCGTCCTCTGCGCGGTCCTTACCCCGACCATCCAGCCATCAACGCAATACCGCACTTCCTCTTCCCAGACTCTGCGTCCTCCGCGCGGTCCCTCCCAGAGTGCCCCTGATACATCCCACTGAACCCCTCAGCATAAAAAAACCGCAGGCAGGAACTCATACATCCCCGCCCGCGGCCTTATATAAACGCTATTGAACGCTTTACTTTACAGCAGCTTTGCCAGGTTCTCCGGAACAAAGCCGAAATGCTTTTCCACGTCTCCTGCGGGTCCGGACTCACCAAAGGACTTCATACAGAGCACAGAATCCGCGTCGCTGGCAATTCCTTCCCAACCGTTGACAATCCCCGTCTCAGCCACGACGGTCTTTACGCCTTCCGGCAGAATGGACTTACGGAAAGCCGCATCCTGCTTAAGAAAGGTCTCCCGGGAAGGCATGGAAACCACCCGTACCTTTTTGCCGGACATATCCGCAGCTTTCAGTGCCAGATTGACCTCGGAACCCGTTGCAACCAGCACCACGTCGGGCATACCGTCGACCTCTTTGACTATGTAGGCCCCTTTGCGCATGGTTTTCTGCCAGTCCTTGTCCGCCTTCTCGTAAACGCTCAGGTTCTGCCGGGTCAAAGCAAGGGCCACCGGTCCGTCGGTCTTTTCCAGAGCCATCTCCCAGGCAACGTTGGTCTCCTCACCGTCTCCGGGTCGCAGGACGGTCATGCCGGGAATAATCCTCAGGGACTCCAGGTGCTCCACCGGCTGATGAGTAGGCCCGTCCTCGCCCACGTAGATGGAGTCGTGGGTAAACACATAGGTAACCGGCAGCTTCATCAGGTTCGCCAGCCGTACCGGGGGCCGCATGTAGTCGGCAAATACCAGGAAGGTGGCGCAGAAGGTACGCAGACCTCCGTGAAGGGCAATACCGTTGGCAATGCCCCCCATGGCATGTTCCCGGACACCGAAACGCAGGGTTCTGCCGGAGCGGTTCTCCCGGCTGTAATCCCCTTGTCCAAGGCCGGTCTTGTTGGAAGGCTCAAGGTCCGCCGAACCGCCCATAAAATTACCCAGGGCTGCGGCAATCGCCTTCATGGCGGAACCCGATGCACTCCGGGTTGCCGCTGAATCACCCACCTTGTACTCAGGCCACTTGATACCCGAAAGGTCGGGAATCCCGGCCATCCACTGATCCCACTCCTTCTTCAGCTCCGGGTTTGCCTTCGCCCAGGCGTCAAAAACAGCCTGCCATTCATCCTGGGCGGCCTGAAAATCAGCCTTTTTGCCCTTGAAGTATTCAACGGCCTTCGGAGCAATGTAGAATTCAGCATCCTCAGGAATTCCCAGGTTTTTCCGGGTAGCTTTCACCTCATCCGTCCCCAGGGGTGCGCCGTGAACATCATGGCTGCCCGCCTTGTTGGGCGACCCTTTACCGATTACCGACTTCAGGATAATCAGGCTGGGCTTTCCGCCCTCGGCCTTCGCCTTCTCAATCAGCCCGGCCATCCCCGCAAAATCGTACATGTCACCTTCCAGGACCTGCCAGTTGTAGGCCCGGTAGCGATCGGCGACGCTCTCGGTAAAGGTAATGTCGGTATTCCCCTCTATGCTGATCTTGTTGGAGTCGTAAAAAACGATCAGCCTGCCCAGTCCCAGGTGTCCCGCCAGGGAAGCCGCCTCGGAGGTGATCCCCTCCATCATGCAGCCGTCTCCGGACAGGGCGTAGGTGTAATGGTCCACCACTTTGTGTTCAGAGGTATTGAACTTCGCAGCCAGCATGGACTCCGCAATCGCCATTCCCACGGCATTGGAGAATCCAGCTCCCAGGGGACCCGTGGTAGTCTCGACCCCGTCGGTCCAGCCGTACTCCGGGTGTCCCGGGGTTTTCGAACCGAGCTGCCGGAACTTCTTCAGCTCCTCCAGAGGCAGCTTGTAGCCCGACAGATGCAGCAGGCTGTAGAGAAACATCGAGCCGTGGCCCGCGGAAAGAACAAAACGATCCCGGTCAAACCACCCGGAATCAGCGGGATTGTGCTTTAAAACTTCGCCGTACAGCAGTGCCCCGAGCTCCGCGCAGCCCATGGGAAGCCCCGGATGCCCGGAGTTCGCCTTCTGGACACCGTCCATCGACAGGGCGCGTACGCTCAATGCAACGGCCTTCAGGGAATCAATATGCATAAATTTACCTCCGAAATTTTGAATACTCAGCATATATTGTTATACTCTAAATGAACGAAGAGTTGAAGGCCCGTCATAAAATCCCACATATACAGATGTACCGCCAAGGTATTGACTTATTCGTATATAGTGATTATTATATGTTTGTAAGCACAAGCAAGGAGAGTTACAATGCCCGTACAACTTACCAAAGAGACATTCCTCGAAAAGGTTTTTAATTATGAAGAAAACAAAGAATGGAAGTTCGAAGGCGACAAGCCCGCAATAATCGACTTCTACGCCGACTGGTGCGGTCCCTGCAAGATGGTCGCCCCCATCATGGAGGAACTTGCCCAGGAATACGACGGCAAAATCGACGTTTACAAAATCAACACCGACGAGCAGCAGGAGCTGGCAGGGGCTTTCGGCATCCAGAGCATCCCCAGCATCCTCTTTATCCCCGTGGACGAACAGCCCCAGATGGCCGCCGGTGCACTCCCCAAGGAGACCTTCAAAAAGGTCATCAGCGACGTCCTCAAGGTAGAATAGACAGTCTCTATTTTCCGGCGCGTTTCCCGGCTTTCCGGGACTCCGCCGGGTCCCTGCCGCGCCTGCCTCTGCGCACAGAGTCAGGCACGGCCCGGCTCCGGTCGACCACTCAAAAATCGTGGTCGACCGCCCTTTTTCAGGGCGTCCCTCCAATCCGGCGCGTTTGTGTATCCCCAGCCGGCAGGATTCAACTCTTTAATTCTACTTGATTTTATTAAGTATCTATTCAATAATGGAATACCCAAATACGATTTCGAGGAACCCCCATGAAAAAGATACTTGCCAAAGAGCAGCTGTCCGAGGAAGTCTTTCGGATGAAGTTCGAAGCCCCCCACATTGCACGGGAACGCAAGGCTGGTCAGTTCATCATTATTCAGCTCGACTCGGAGTTCGGCGAACGCATTCCCCTTACCATCGCCGATGCAGACCCGGACGAGGGCAGCGTAACCATAATCTTTCAGACCGTTGGACGCACCACCCATCTTCTGGCGGACCTCGAAGTCGGAGATCATATAGCAAACGTACTGGGACCCCTGGGGCACCCCACCCATATCGATAACTTCGGCACCGTCGTCTGCGTGGGCGGCGGTATCGGCGTCGCTCCCATGCATCCCATTGCCCAGGCCCTGAAGGCTGCTGGCAACAGGGTTATCATCATCATGGGTGCCAGAAACAGGGACCTCATCATAATGGAAGATGAGATGAAAAAGATCGCCGATGAGCTGATCATCTGTACCGACGACGGCAGCTACGGCCGCAAGGACCTTGTTACCGTCCCCCTGAAGGAAATCTGCGAACGGGATCCGAAACCCGACATGGCTGTGGCCATCGGTCCTCCCATCATGATGAAATTCTGCGCCGAAACCACCCGGCCCTATGAAGTCCACACCGTAGTCAGCCTGAACACCATCATGGTGGACGGCACCGGAATGTGCGGCGGCTGCCGGGTAACCGTCGGAGGGGAGACCAAGTTCGTCTGCGTCGACGGCCCCGAGTTCGACGGACACAAGGTCGACTTCGACAACATGATGCTCCGACTGGGCTCCTACAAGGAGCAGGAAACCCTGGATCACGAACAGTGTCACCTGGAAATGGAAATCAAGGAACGAGGACTGGACAAGGAATGAGCTATATACCCGCCGACAAACTGCACGAGGAAGCCATAAAAACCGTAAAGGAACTGGAAGGAAAGGAGCTAAAGCCCAAAGACCGGCTCTCCCTGCCACGGCAGGAGATGCCCTCCCAGGACCCGGAAGTCAGGAAAAAGAACATGAACGAGGTGGCCCTGGGCTACTTCGAGGAACAGGTCAAAATCGAGGCTGAACGCTGCCTGCAGTGCAAAACCGCTCCCTGCATCTCCGGATGCCCGGTGCAGATCGACATCCCCGGCTTCATCAAGACCGCCGCCGAAGGTGACTACGAAAAGTCCCTCTCCATAATCAAGCGCACAAGTCTTCTTCCCGCCATCTGCGGCCGGGTCTGCCCCCAGGAGGTCCAGTGTCAGCTGCCCTGTACCGTGGGCAAGTCCTTGAAAGACGTTGACCTGGCCGTTTCCATCGGACGGATCGAACGCTTTGTAGCCGACTGGGCGGACGCCAAGGGAAAAAAGACCGTCCCTCAGGTAAAACCCGAAACAGGTAAAAAGGTCGCCATCATCGGTTCAGGCCCGGCCTCCATTACCGTTGCCGCCGACGTTCGCCGGGAAGGCCACGAGGTCCACATGTTCGAAGCCTTCCACAAACCCGGCGGCGTCATGGTCTATGGCATCCCCGAATTCCGGCTTCCCAAACGCATCGTTGCCGACGAGATCGAAGCCCTCAAGGAGATGGGGGTCAAACTCGAGACCAACTTCCTGGTCGGGCGCACCCGGAAAATCCAGGACCTTATAGACAAGGACGGCTTCGAAGCGGTCTTTATCGGTACCGGTGCCGGACTTCCGAAATTCATGAACATCGAAGGCGAAAACCTTATCGGAGTCTTCTCCGCCAACGAGTATCTTACCAGGGTAAACCTGATGCGGGCCTACGACAAGGAACGCTCCGCAACCCCCATCTACCAGGCTAAAAAGGTCGCCGTTCTCGGCGGAGGAAACGTCGCCATGGACGCTGCCCGGAGCGCCCTTCGCATGGGAGCCGCGGAGGTACATGTTCTTTACCGGCGAACCGAAAAGGAGATGCCCGCCCGGGTGGAAGAGGTCGCCCATGCCAAGGAGGAAGGAATCACCTTTCACTTCCTGCGCAGTCCAAAACGCATCCTGGAGGGAGAAAAGGGCCGGGTACGGGGCCTCGAGGTCCTTAAATACGAGCTGGGAGAACCCGACGATTCAGGAAGGCGCCGACCCGTGGAAGTCAAGAACTCCAACTACGAAATGGAGTTCGACACCGTTATAGTGGCCATCGGAAACAACTCGAACCCCCTCATCGAGAAGACCACCCCGGGACTCGATACAAATAAGTGGGGCAACATCGTGGCTGACGAAAACGGAAAGACCAGCATGGAACGGGTATTCGCCGGCGGCGACATCGTACTGGGAGCAGCCACGGTAATCCTCGCCATGGGAGAAGGCCGTAAAGCCGCCCAGAGCATCAACGAGCTGCTGTCAAAATAAGTACAGTCGATCTTGCCACGAAGACACCGAGGCATACAGAGTTGTTCACAGCCAATTCTGTGTGCCCCGGTGTAAACCGAGCTTTTTATATATTCAAGAAATCATCAGTATCCACACCGGCCTGTTTCAAAATTGCCTTCATGGTACCTTCCGGAATATCCCCTGGGTGATTAGGAATTGTGGTTCGCGCTCTTGTTTGCTTATTCCACCATATCTCGTGGCTTCCACGCGCACCCCTGTCAAATTCAAAGCCGAGTTTTCTGAGTTTCTTTATACATTTTTTATAATTGAATCCAGCAAGCCGACCCATTTATACGCCAACAGGAACATCAAGTTCAAACCTATCTGTAAGTGGTTTTAACGAATGTGGGATTGGGTCCCCATGATCCATATAGGATTCAATAAGTTTTCGGGCGACATCTTGAGCGATTTCCACAGCTTCAGGAATGGTACGCCCCTGTGCTACCAGACCGGGAATGTCATCAGACTGGGCAAGGAACTGCCCATTTTCAACCTTGGAAATCATCAAGTGAATTGAGTAAAGCTTTTCCATACAATCAATATATACCGCTTAATACCTGTTGGCAAATATGTTCGTTTGCTTACCTCCTGACAGGATTTATAGTAACCCTTCCCTCCCTGTCAATCTTTATGACAAAATTCAGAACAAAGATTAACAGCGAACCAAGGATATAGGGATCTTCAACATCATTCATAGAAACATTACCTATTCAGGCAGTAAAACAGTCATACGGCTGGTATTATTCCTCTGCGTACTCCGCGCGATTCCCATCCCTACAATCGCAGCGTTCTGCCGTGTTAGAGAACTCTTTCTCCCCTCCCTCAGCGGACTCTGCGTGGTCCTTCTCCTGACCATCCAGCTTCTCCCATATTTACGCATTGGAAATCCAGAAATGAACGTCGGTCCGGAAGATATGCAGAAAATAGGGGACTATGTTCGCCTACATCTTCCTGAATGGATGCGCGGCTTCAGAAACTATAGGGAATCGATCTCATCGAACATATTGACAGGGAAGAAGAAGAGCTCAAATCCAAGCGGGAACTTATTGAGCAGGGTTTCGTTACAATGGAAAAAAGAATACTGACTCAGCAGTGGATAACGGGCTTAAGGTTTACTCTGATCGATGCACTCATGGGAGTTTTTAATTTCTTTTTATCACAGCATCACAGAAAACGCAGATACTTCGTCCCTCCAGGCAGTAAATCCGCCGAACTTCCGGTGTTTTATCTATACGGCCTCTGCGCGGTTCCTATACCGACTATCGCAGCAGTCCTACCGTGGTGGCGCACTCCTTCTCTCCTGCCTCAGCGTACTCCGCGCGGTCTTTCTCGCTTCCTGGACTTATATGCGTATTCTTAATTCCCCTGTGGCGATATCGTCCTTCCCATCATCCCCATCTTTGTTCCCTATTCCCGTGCAGTTCACTTTCCTCAAATCTTCGTAAACGGAAAGGTGAACTCGTAGATGTCGGGCTTGAAACCATCACCAAAGATAGGCAAAAAGAGGGTCATTTCACCATATTTTGGCATCCTTGCGAGAAAAACGACATATCCACGCTTTAAACCATCTGAAGGTATTTCAATCTTTCTGGGAAAGACATGGCGGTCAATTATCTTGTCCATGCGGTTTCTGTCGGCACTTTTTACATCATCCTGTTTTTCCCAGTACTGCTTTATCTGGAATCCATTCTTAGTATAATAATTTGCCGCACCCATTTTAAGCTCAAGGTCTTTTAGCTCAAACATTGCCCCATGGTCCGATTTATTTTTTATTACCACCTCAAAAACAACGTATTCTCTGGGATCAAATACTCCTGGTTCTATTACGAAGGGACTGGGGATGCGCCCGCTTTGCCGTTCGAGCTCTTCAGCCTCAACTATACGAATCTGAATATTGTAATTGTCACTCTGAATGCTGTGGACTACACGCTCATACCTGACCGGGTCTGCGGTAGTACAACCGCTTATCAAAAAGACAAATAAAATCAAAATAAATAATGGAAACGTAAAAGTTCTTATACGAAAAAGGCTCATGCACAACTCCTATGATAGTCCGGGACAATAGTACCCCGCCACAATGGAATGGTCAATAAAAAAGGCCGCCCGAAGGCGGCCGAAAAAGTTCATTGGTTACAACGACTTAGAAGTCGCATTCAACCTTCATGTACAGACCGCCGTTTACAGGAACGGTTGCACGGCTGTTGTTGGCCAGACCGAACTCAGTCATGGCATAACCAAGGCGGAACTTGGGAGCACCGGGCTTGAACCAGGCAGAAATATCGGTATACAGCAGGTCGCCATCAGCAACTTCGCTATCTTCGTTTACAGCACCAGGTACAGCTGCAACTGCATAGTTCATGTCTACATCAAGTCCGTAAGCATCGGTGTAGAGGCTTGCACCGCCACCGAGTACGCGGAAGGACTCATCGTCGTCACCCATAAAGGAGACAGATACGTCTGCGGTAAGGTCTTCGTCTATGGCATAGTCGAACTGAGCACCGGCACCGAACATCTGTTCCCAGGAACCTGCGTCGCGGTCGCCTTCGCTGTCAGTTGCGAACTCACCGGCAAAGGTCAGCATCATACCGTCGCCCAGGTCGTAAACATAGTTGGCCTGAATGTCGAAGACGGATTTCTTAACTTCGGTAGTACTATTGATCGCACTTCCACCGCCGTTGTCTGCTACGTTGTAGTTAACTTCAACGGCAAGACCCTCTACCAGGGAAGTAGAGTATACGGAAACGTAGAATTCCTGATCGGTGTCTTCGCCGTCATATTCCTTGCCCATGAGGTCCCAGTTGGCGCTTGCATCGACAGCAAACATACCGAAATCAAGGGTAACCTTGGTCATGAGGTCTTTGCTGGTGCTGCCTGCACCTTCAACAAACTGGTTTCCTACGTTAAGCACGTCGGCATATTCCTGGTCGCCGGCATCGAAGTAACCGTTGGTCCACGTAAGGCCGACTCCGGAAAGCGCAAAGTATGCACCCAGGTCAGTGGTAATCTTGACGCTGTCCATGAACAGCTGGTCAAACATCTGTGCACTTGTAACCGTAGTGGTATCGCTTGCAGATTCGGTTGCACCGGGTTCGATCTGGGTAGAGAATGAGTTGTATTCATCAACATCAGCAGCAACCGCCAACTCCATCTCATTAACTTTCGAGTTGTACACATCACCGGTACCATTGTCACCAGCGGCCCAACCGAAATCGGTGTCCCAAGAGAAGCTGAAGTCCGCCGCAAATGCGGTAGAGGCAACAGCCAGAGCTACAAAAAGGACTAGTAACTTCTTCATAATTGTCCTTCCTCCATCGTTTTTAGGGGCACCATGCAACACGGCATAGCGTTGTCCCCTTTTTATTATTTATTGACGTCAGTATAGCAACCGGTATATGGGCTGTCAAGAAAAAATAGAAAATAGGGGCAATAGCGCGGCGTAAAAAAAGTTACATAAATGTTTCAATAATAACTATTTATTTCCCGGCCTTTCTTCCGTTTGTTACCCTTTTTCAGCCGGTAAACTGATTTAACACAAAATTAATTCGGCCGGTGGCTTAATATATTGGACATAAAAAAGATAATGGATTAATAAATTCCGCCTATTTTTCTTTGTCAGGATAATTGCGTAAAAAAGGACCCTGCTATACATTAGTAATTCTGATGACGGACGGCGAACTGGAAAATAAAATAAAAGGAGACTGGTCGCTTTTTTTTTCCGAGGCAAAGGACCTGTACACCATGCAGGACTTTTTCGCCTTCCCCGCAGCCTTTCTTAAGGAACGTCTGGAAGAGCTCCAAAACTGTGTCGATCTCGGGATCGTCGAATACAAACGATCCTTTTTATCCCGGAGCTTCGAGCTTATAGAATCCCTCAAATACGACGCCCGGGGTTTCGATAAAATCGGGCAATGGGCCGATCGGCTTCAGTATGGGCTCTATCTTTCCATGATCCAGCACCTCATGTGCAGGGGATCCATCCGGATCCGCAGGGCTAAACACGAACCGCCTGAGCAGGAGAAAGAGAACGCCAGGGCTTCGGCAACGGACCTTAAAACCGTCATTGCAGATGTGTCGGAACGCCTGAAAAACAAGCCTGAGCTTCAGAAAAATCCCCATATAAAACAGATCCTCATGCAGATCAGCATCTATAAAAAGGAACTCGCCGAAACCAGGCGCCTTGCCGCAAGCATGCCCCGGGAAAAAGCCGCAGGACTGGCGGCCAATTTTAAAAAACGGGTGGAAGAAATTACCCGGAGCGCTTCGGAAAACCACCGGAAGCTCCTGGATGAGCTGGAACCCAAACCCGCAGCCCCGCTAAAGGGCCTTCCGTCCTACGACCTCGCTCCGCTTGCACCCCTCTATCTGTCCCAGGCCAAAGCCTTCTCCACCCTGGCAAGCAGGTTCTCCTTTGTAGAAGAACAGCGTTCCGGTGCCCGGGATGTACTTATTCCCATTTTAGGTCAGCGGGAGACCTGGTTCCGACTCATGGAGCGTGAGGTCAAGGCCTACAACCTGCTCGAACCCTTTGAAGGAGGAGAACGCAGGGCCGCCATGGAGTTCACCCGGGAAATAGTACGTATACTGGACCGGGAAGCAGAAGAAGCGTTCAGGTAAAATTTCCCGAGAAATACCCTTGAACCACAGAGACACCGGGCTCATGGAGATTTCTTCTTAATAGCCAGAAAAAGAAGCGGTAGCCAGACCTCAGCGGCTCCGTGGCTTTCCCCATCATCCCCATCGGTGTTCCCCCTTCTTCTCTTCGATCCCCTAATCAACAAGCATTTCCTGCAGTACGGATTTAATCTTCTCGATCTCCTTTTTCCTGACTATACCAAGCTTCCTTATTAAACGTGACTGGTCCACAGTTCGCAACTGATCAAGTACTACCCAGCCGTTCTTTCCTTGGAAATGCACTGAAACTCTGGTGGGGTAGCTATGAGATTTTGTAGTCATAGGTGCAATAATAACTGTCTTGATCGAGGAATTCATTTCGTTTGGAGAAACAACCAGGCATGGCCTCGTTTTCTGAATTTCATGCCCGATGGTGGGATCAAGATTAACAAGAAAAACCTCATATTGGCGTATTACCATTCCCATTCAAAGGATTCCTGATCAAGTATTTCTGGAAACATCAGAGCATCATCTCCATTCTTATGCATCTCTGTAAAAGCCTCTTCCCAGCCCTCCCGTGGTCTGGTTTTAACAGGTTTGATCAGAATCTCCTTATCCCGGACTTCCAGTTCAACCTTTTCATCAATCTCAAGCTGCTTAAGGATACCCTTGGGGATTCTTATGCCTTTTGAATTACCAATGGGAATTACCGATATTATCATGCCGTCCCTCACTATCTGTAATTATATAGTAATTACTTTCAAAAGGCAATGATTCAATATTCGCATATCTGATAATAAAACTTTTCTTATTCCTCCTGCAGGCATCGGGTGAAATTCTTCCTCACAAAGCTCACAAAGAATGCTGCAGGCTCACAGAATCTTCAAATTCCCAGGCAGAAAACCAGCCAGTTTTTCTCTCCTATTACTCTGCATAATCTACACGATGTATCTATTTCTATTCCGGTTTTCTCAATGATCTTCTTGCCCCTTTGCGATCTATCCTTCCCATCCTCCCCATCTTTGTTCCCTGTTTCCGTTTCTCCCTCCTCTTCCTCTGCGTACTCTGCGCGGTTCCTACCCCGACTGTCACTGCGTTCCGCCGTAATAACGCTGCCCCTTTCTACTCCCTCAATGTTCTCCGCAACTCCGTGGCAACCTCTTCTCTTCTCACCGCCACTCTTCCGGCAGCTCATTCAGCGCATCCTTTACCCCCTGACTGTCTCCCTTACGGCAGACAAGGGCCCGGCCGTTGCGTATTACCACAATCAGGTCCCGAACCCCCACAAGGGATACAGGAAGATCGGACAGCACAAAACAGCCTTCAGAAGAGACCTCCCCCCGGGCGGGAACGCTTTCAGGGAATACCCGGGAATATTCATCCCAGCTGCCGATGTCGTTCCAGCTGAAGGAGGCCGGGAGCACCGCGGCGCGGTCTGTCTTTTCCATTACCGCGTAGTCTATGGAGATGGAAGGAGCGCTTGTGTAGATTCTCGCGACCTCCGGAGAATCGAGGATGACGGAAACCCCTGAGGCGGACGTTTTCACAGAGACGGAGAGAAGACTCGTATACAGACGATGCACTTCCGGGGCATGCTGTTCAAGTTCCGCTACAAATGCCCCAAGGCTGAAAAGGAACATACCGGAGTTCCAGGTAAAATTCCCGGCCTCAAGAAACTGCTGCGCTGTGGCGGAATCCGGTTTTTCCCGGAAGCGACGGACTTTCCGTATTTTCTGCCTTTTCCCCATCTCTCCGGAGATCGGTTCACCCGCTTCTATATAACCGTATCCCGTTTCAGGCCGTGTGGGGGCTATGCCGAAGGTGACGATACTCCCCGCGGAGGCTGCATCTGCTGCAGAAGCAATATCCGAAGCAAATCGTTCCACCGGCTCAATCAAATGGTCAGCCGGAAGCACCAGGACAGCCTCGTTTTCACCGCCAAGCTGCTCCAGAGCTGCAGCACCTGCGGCTATGGCCGGTGCTGTGTTTCTGGCCGCCGGTTCCGGCAGCACAATGAGCTCCGGAAGCCCCCCCTGTTCCTCTCCTGCCCAGGTTGCCAGCTCCTCCGCAGCCTGTTCCGCCTGGGACGCCAGGGTGACGATCATGATCCGTTCGGGACGAAGGGCGGCAGCCCGTTGCAGGGTAAGGTTCAAAAGACTCCTGCCATCCCGGACGGCCATGTACTGCTTCGGAACTTCCTTCGTGGATGCAGGCCAGAGCCTCGTACCGGAACCTCCGGCAAGGATCATTACATTCGGAACGATGCTTTCCTTTTTCATAACGGATTTATAGTAGCCCAGAGCAGTTCCCTCCGCAAGAGAGGTAAATTTCTCTTAAGTTACTTAAGTTTTTGTTAAGTCCCCTCGTTGACCATCTCCCTTTACAGGTTTATTATGATCGGTGCAATCAACACATTTTCGGGAGGTGCCGCAAATGGCCGCCAAGGGATTTACCCTCTCCATATACCCATGGGTCTATGTCGCTCAATCAGAGAACTCCGGCTGGAAGGAGGAGTTTCAGGAAAAACCTCACAAAACTCCTGCACAGGAGGCGGCCATGGGCGAAGCGGAGCTCAATGAGCTGCTTGCACGGCGCAACTCCTTTGCCGATCTCCCGCTGGTCAACTATACAACCCAGTACGGTATGGGCTGTTTCGAGGGACTCAAGGCCTTTCCCCAGAAGGACGGCAGTCTCAAGCTCTTCCGGCCCGACCGGAACGCCAGACGCTTCCGCAGCTCCATGGAGGGGCTCAAGATGCCCAGCTACCCGGAGGAGACCTTTGTAAAGGCGGTCCGCGAGACGGTCCGGCGCAACAGGGATATCGGTTTTGCCCCGGATTATGATCCCGCCTGGGAGGCCGGGGATTTTGCCGAAGGTCATGCGGTATACGTACGCCCCTTCAGCTACTCGGAACCCGCCATCGGTCTTGGCCTGAGCGTCAGCCCCTGGGTTGTAATAATCACCACACCCGTGGGTGCCTACTTCCGCCCCGGCAACAGCAAGGCGGTAACCACCGACAAGGTACGGGCCTTTCCCGGGGGTACGGGCTGGATAAAATGTGATGCCAACTACGTGGTGCCGATTCTTGCAAAGAAAGAGGCGGAAGCCCAGGGCTACATGGAAGCCATATTCCTGGACGCTGAACACAAGGAGTACGTTGAAGAGGGCTCTTCCTGCAATATCTTCTTCGTACTAAAGAACGGAACCCTGGTTACCCCCGACCTGAGCGATACAATCCTGCCGGGCATTACCCGGGCAAGCGTCATTCAGCTGGCGAAGGACCTGGGAGTCAACGTGGAAGAACGGAGAATCTCCATCCACGAGGTCATGGATTCAGCCGTCGAGGCCTTCGTAACCGGTACGGCCGCCGGAATCAGCTACTTCGAATCCATCACCCACAAGGGACAGACCAAAGTATTCAACGGCGGAAAGATCGGCGATACCACCCGGGAACTCCAGGTGGACCTCAAGGGGATTCAGTACGGATCCCGGGAAGACCGCCACGGCTGGATGGTCCAGGTTTAGCCTGGACTTCAGGGCATAAGAAGAGCCTTCAGCGCATAGAAAGAGTCTCAAGGTCCAGAGGTATATCCCGATAGATCTGCAGATCGTAGTTCTCCACAGGGTAGAGCATGGCCCGCTGGTTCAGGTAGCCCAGATTGACGGCGCTGCCCCGCTCCATGGTCTCCTGGTCCCGCCCCAGAAGATCGAACATCTCCATGGAGTCGGTAAAGTGGACCAGTGCCCGGGAGAACTTCTCCCTGTCTCCGGTGGCCAGGGAGAGACGCTGCAGGGTGACCCCGAGATTATTATTGACCCGAATAAGGCGTTCAATCAGGGCCCGGTCCTCCTCCCGTTCATCGGGCAGCAGGACGCTCAGTTCCCGGCGCTGCTGTTCCAGCCTGTCCAGAAGATGGGTGTAATAGCCCTGGGCGGCGAAAAAATCGGATCGCATAAAGAGGGCGTTTCCGGTGGCAAAGAGCAGGTTTTCATTCAGCGAGAACAGGTCAGCCGCCAGATGAAACTCCGCAAGGGAATCCCGATAATCTTCCCGGTTATAGTGAATATACCCCTTCTTGTAATGCATCTCCGGACTCTTGTATCCGTTCTCCTGGGCGGCGCTGAACATATCGAAGGCTGAATCGAACTCCGCGGCTATGTAGTAGTACAGGTTGCCCAGGTTGCGATAGATTCGGCCGAACATGCTCTCGGGCTCCAGGATTCTCCGTTCCAGGGCATCCTCGTACTGGTCTCTGGCCTTCAGGAAGTACTCCTCCGCCGTCAGATACTGCCCGTCCTCGTAATCCGCCTCACCCTGACGGTCATAGGTATCCGTCAGCAGTTTCAGCCTGGTTTTACCCAGCGGCCGGACCTCTTCGAAGTAGTACTCCGCAAAATCCAGGGCCTTACGTTCCTCCACCGGCTCTTCCACCCGCCGGAAATAGCGGGCCAGGTGATAATGTGTCTCCGGCAGGGTTCTGTCCGCATCCATGGCACGCTGAAGAATCGGACGCACATCTCCGATATCATTCTTGTCCAGGAGGTATCCCCCCAGCTCCGCATAGGCATCGGGCTCCACTTCCAGACGGGAATTCGCCTGAAACTGCTCCTTGAGCCGGGTTACTTCAGTATAATTATCGGTGCGAATAAAATAGCGGAGCATGCGAAACAGCAGCTCGTACTTGGCCCCGTACTGCTGAATCAGTGTTGCGTAGGAGCGTCGGGCCTCCTCGTAGCGCTCGTAATCGTACTCTCCCCAGTCAAGATAGTTGTCCCCCGCGGCAAGCAGCGCTTCGTAGTCATACTTGTCCTGATTCAGAAGGACCGCCAGCAGCTTTTCAGCGTGCTCGAAGTTCTCAAGCTTGTCGGACTCCATATGGGCGTAATCGAGCAGGGCCTGGCGCTCCTTTCCGCGGATCCGCTTGATATCCGGCAGTTTTACAATCTGCCCTCCGGCCTCGTCTCCGAAACTGATATGACCCCTGAGGAGCTCTTCGTATTTATCCGCCGCCAGGCTGTACTGACGTTTATCCTGAAAACCTTCTGCGAAACGAAAATACTGATTTTTATAGCGCCACTCCTCCACGGCGTCGTCAAAAAAGAGGTTGGCCTCCCGGTAGGAGTCCTCTTCCAGGTGGCGATACCCGGCGTTGTAGAGAACAATGGCGTGAATCGGCCGGTAAACGAAGGTAAATCCCAGAAAAGCGATCATTCCCAGGAGCAGGGCACCCCCGGCAACCAGGCGGAGAATCGGCAGGATGTTCTGCCGGAAGGCATAGGCGAAGGTCCCCTTCTCCTCTTCGAACTCGGCGCCGCTCCGTTTTTCGTAACGGCTGGGAATACGGATCTTCTTTCCGGTTATGGAGCCTACTATTGCAGCAAGCTCTTTTGAGCTTTTCCCCTCCACCAGGGCCCGAACAAGCTTCTGCAGATGGGGGCCGCTCAGGTTCTGCTCCCCGATAAGCTCTTCGATTGCAATCTTCAGGTTGAGGGGCTGCTGATTGAGGGTCTCCTGCAGGCGCTGGAACTCATCTTCATCCAGATCGAGTTCCTCGTCTCCCGAGGGGAGTTCTTCACTCACCGCCAGTGCGGGATTCAGCTCCTCCTCGGTCAGGGTATCCAGGGGCTCCTCGATCTCGCCGAACTGCTCCCCCAGATCGCCCAGGCTGAACTCGTCTACCTCGAAATTGGCCTCGTCTATGTCTTCAATGTCTCCGGCGGTGGGAATCTCAAAGTCATCGCTGACAGCTTCGCCAGATCGCGCTGCGGGAGGAGCTTCGGGGGCTTCCGCCTCTTCGAAGGGAAAGCCCTCGGGCATGGAGAAATCCATCTCCCCGATATCATCGTCATCGAAGGAGAGCTCCTCCTCTTCGGGAATCTCCTCGGCCGTATCGGGAGGGCTGAAATCCTCAGCTTCAGCCGCCGGTTCCTCATCCTCCATGGAGAGGATATCCGCGGCCTCGGCAAACTCCTCAGGAATCTCGAACTCTTCGACCCCCTCAGGCTCCTCCTCCGGCGTCTCCTGTTCCTCCGGAAAAAATGCCTCTTCCTCCGGCAGGCTGAAATCTTCTTCCGAAAGGTCCAGGGACTCTTCAGCCAGCTCTTCCGCTTCCTCGGTTCCAGCCTCTTCCCCGGTAAAATCCATCCCCTCCGGAGAAAAGAGATCCTCCGACAGCTCATCGGGCAGGGAAAATCCCTCATCAAAGCTTTCCTCCCCCTCCGGGGATGGAGCTATATCGTCAGGAAGCGCAAAGCCTTCATCAGATGCTTCTTCCCCCGGCTCCTCCCCGGCGAGATCAAACTCGTCAGGCAGGGAGAACTCATCCTCTCCGGCGGAGGACTCTTCGCCGGTCTCCTCCTCAAAATCCAGTCCGGAGAGCAGGTCTTCGGGAATGGAAAAGTCATCTTCCTCTCCGGTATCCACCGGAGGCATCTGGTCTTCCCCGGTATCGATACCGAAGATATCCTCATCCTCGTCAGGGAGCTCCGGAGCAGTTTCCTCTTCGATTCCCCCGAAGGGCTCCTCTTCGGTTTCACTCTCCCCGGAAAGGTTGAGCAGGGCATCCAGGTCTTCGTCCAGTTCCGCCTCGGGGGCGGAAATATCCTCGAGACGTTCCCCGCGCTCGGCCAGAATGGAGGGTTCATGTCCGAGGGAGTTGAGTTCCGCTTTAAACTGTTCTATCTCTTCAAGCCTGGGCACAGATATTCCTTTCGATCTCTCCGATTTTCGGCAAATTATCCACTCTGTTCAAGTAAAGAATTTCCCCCATTGTATCCCAGATTAAGAGAATCCGCTATCAGGCCGAAAATCATGATGATGAACAGAGCAATCTCCCCATGGATACTCCTCGTCCTCTTCTGTGCCCTGAGCCCCCTGAACGCTCAAAACGGCTATGATCCCAACCTCGACGCGTATCTTCATTCACTGTCCGGAGCCGAGGCCCCGGGGGTCATATCGGAACACCTGGTATTGACCTATTCGTCCCGGAACCCGGTCCGCTATGTAGCCGCGGCCTTTGAACATGAAGATTTTACCAGGATGCATATCTACGAAAAAAACCAGAACGGTGTCTTTGTATTCGCCTATCCTCTCCAGTCCCTGCCCCGGGACCGGCAGGAGTTGAAATACAGGATTATCGTGGATGGTCTGTGGATGCGGGATCCGAGCAACCCAAAGCAGGTACCCGACAGCAGGGGCATTCCCATTTCCGTGAGCCCCGTTCCCCAGCGCCCGCCCCGCCGGGGTGAGACACCGGTATTTCATTCCGACGGTACGGTGGAATTCGTCTATCTGGGAAGCCCCGGACAGAAGGTCCGCCTGGCAGGGGATTTTAACCACTGGAGTCCTTTCAGCCATTCCCTGAAGGAGAGTTCACCGGGAGAATACAGGCTCAGGCTGAGGCTGTATAAGGGTTACCACCGCTATGTCTTCTACGTCAACGGGTCCCGGGCAACGGATATACGGAACCCCCGGATCGCCTACGACGTGCTGGGGAATCAGGTTTCCGCTGTGCGGGTCCCGAAATCCGACTCCCTTGACGCCAGTCTGGCGGAGAATTAACGAATGGACTTTTACACATCCCTGTCGGAGTATTATGACCTTCTCTTTCCTCCATCCCGGGAACAGAAGGAGTGGGCTCTGGACTGTGCCGGTACGGGACCGGTGCTGGACGCCGGCTGCGGTACGGGGGAACTGCTGCTGCATATTGTCCGCAAAGGCATTCCCGGATCAGGCTTCGACGCCGATGACGAGATGGTCCGAAAGGCGAAGGAGAAAGCCGCTGGAACAGAGGGCGTCGTCGACTTCCGAAAAGCCGGTCTAAGGGAAGCCGCCGAACTGTATACGCCCAGCTCCTTCAGTGCCCTGCTCTGCATGGGGAACACCATCGCCCATGTGCAGGACCCACAGGAGCTGAACAGGGTAATCTCCGGCTTCGCATCTTTACTGGCAGAGGGGGGCAGACTTGCGATACAGCTCCTCAATTACGACCGCATCCTCGCTGAGAGGCCGGAGGAACTGCCTCCCCTGAGAACGGAAACGGATGATCTGAAGCTCAGCTTTTTCCGGCGTTACCGCTACGAAAGGGAACATATTCTTTTTACAGGTACCCTGCGGGTGGAATTCAACCGGAACCCCGCAAAGAGCCTTGAAAAAAGCTTTGAAACTTCTCTTCTCCCTGTCGGCCGGGAAACTGTAACGGCGGCCTTTTTAAAAGCCGGATTGAAGAATATAAGCGTCTGGGAGGATTACGGCTCAACGCCGGCCTCGGAAGAATCGGCTGTCTACCTGTTTACCGGAAAACGATAATCCGGCTTAGGCCTCAGCTTTTCCCTCCAGGGCCTCCGCGGCCTTGTAGGAGGAGCGCACAAAGGGAGCGGATGCAACATGCCGGAAGCCCCGCTTTTCCGCCTCTTTTCGATAATCGTCAAATACTTCAGGTTTCACATACTCCGCCACCGGGTAGTGCTCTGATGACGGGGCGAGGTACTGACCGATCGTTAAAAAGTCGCATCCGGCACGGCGCAGATCATCGAAAAGTTCGAGAACCTCTTCCCGGGTCTCCCCCAGCCCCAGCATCAACCCCGTTTTTACCGCCATGGGTCTTCCGCAGTCCGCCGCCCGCTTAAGGAGTTCCAGGGATCTGCGGTAATCCGCCTGGGGACGCACCCTGGAGTAGAGCCGCGGCACGGTTTCCACGTTATGATTGATCACCTCCGGCCCGGCCTCGATTACCGTGGCCAGAGCATCGGGATCACCCTGAAAATCCGGGATCAGGACCTCGATGCTGGCTTCAGGCAGCCGGGTCCGAAGCTCCCGGATGACCGCCGCAAAGTGTCCCGCTCCGCCGTCGGGCAGATCGTCCCGGGTTACGGAGGTCACCACCACATGACGCAGTCCCAACTCCCGGGCGGCCCGGGCAAGCCTGACCGGCTCCTCGGCATCAACAGGCTCAGGCGTTCCAGGGCTGACATTGCAGAAACGGCAGTTCCGGGTGCAGACGGAGCCGAGGACCATGAAGGTCGCGGTACGGGAGGCGAAACACTCCATCCGGTTGGGACAATTCGCCTCGACGCAGACCGTGTTCAGATGCAGGCTTTTCAGAAGGGCCTTTACCCTGTTCAGGTCCCGCCCTCCCCGGACGGGGATTCTCAGCCAGTCCGGTTTTCGCTGATGAGTATGTTCAGATCGTCCCATGAAAACTCCTCTGTTTCGCTATAGCCGTAGGTATCCCGGAAGACTCCGGCATAGTCAAGACGGGCCCGCTCCATGTCGGATTCGCGCCCTGTAAGCATGCGGGTGGAGGTAACCCCTTTATCGGTAATCCCGCAGGGGATTATATAGCTGAAGGGTGTCAGATCGCAGTTTATATTCAGGGCGAAACCGTGCATGGTAACCCCGCGGCTGATGCTGATACCCAGGGCGGCGATTTTGGCATCCTTCACCCAGACCCCGACATGCTCCTCGCTCAGGCCCGCTTCTATACCGTGGTATTCTGCCAGGTAACGGATCACCGAGCTTTCCAGGCGTTCGACAAAGAGCCGGAGCTTCCGCTGGTGATGATACAGGTTGACGATTACATAGCCCACCAGCTGACCCGGGCCGTGATAGGTAATCTGGCCTCCCCGGTCGATCTCCGCGACATCGATTCCCTTCTGCGCCAGAATCTCCCTGGAAAGCAGCAGGTCCCCGTGGTCTCCCCGCTTGCCCAGGGTCACCACCGGAGGATGCTCCAGAAGAAGCAGGGTATCCGGAATCTCCTCCCCCTGACGAAGTTCCCTGAGCTTCTGCTGAATTGTCAGGGCCTCTCCGTAAGGAACCAGTGGTGCATGAATTATCCGCAGCTTCACCAATCTCTCCTTGTCGGTATCCGTACAATCCAATACTACTCCGGAGCAGAGCTGCGGCGCAAGTAGCGTTTTTGTATACAGATTCACTGGATATAGAGAAGAATTTTCTATATGCTTGAGGAAAAGCAGGAGCCAGACATGAACAAGGTACTGATTGTGGACGATTCCATGATCTCCCGGCAAATGTTAAGCAAATACCTCGCCCCCACGGGTTACACCATCGATACCGCCGCGTCCGGAGAAGAGGCCCTGGAAAAGATTCTTCCCGGCTCCTGCGATGTGGTCGTTCTTGATCTGCTGATGCCGGGAATCAGCGGGCTCGAGGTGCTGGAAAAGCTTTCCCTGAAAAAACTCACGCCGCCGGTCATAGTGCTGAGTGCGGATATTCAGGATTCCACCCGGGAAAAAGCCCTTTCCCTCGGAGCCAGCCGCTTCATGACCAAACCGCCCCGGCCGGAGGAACTGCAGAAGCTTGTACGGGAGCTTATGGAGTCAAAAGAATGACCTCCATCGGCAGACTGGAAAAACAGAATATCCAGACCCTGATAGACTCCGGTGTCCGGCAGGGGGCGGAAGTCCTGAACGCAATGCTCAACAGTCCCATCAAGCTCGAAGCCCCCGTTCTCTCGGTTGTTGGTATGGAGGAGCTAAAGGAGCAGCTTAAAGCTGAGTACAAAGGATCCCTGGCCGGGGTGCGTATGAGCTATGCCGGGGAACTGATCGGGGAGGTGGAGCTTATCTTCAACACCGCCGAAGCCGCCAGGCTGGCCTCGGCAATCACCCAGGACCTTGCTCCGGAAACCGACCTGGATGCGCTTCAGGCCGCAACCATCAGCGAAGTCGGGAACGTGGTTATCAATGCCATAATCGGGACCATGAGCAACAGCCTGGGGCTGCATTTGAACTTTTCGGTACCCCAGTACATGGAAGGCGAAATCGATTCTCTTCTCCGGCGCACGGAGGAGATCAGAAGCACCACGGCATTGCTGGTAAAAACCCGGTTTTTTATCAACAAGCTGGATATAAGCGGCCATATTCTGCTTTTTTTTACCCTGGGGGCCTTTGATCTTTTCAAATCCCGGCTGAAAGACTACAACACTGCCAGCCAGGGAACATCCTGAGCCATGGACTACTCGATATTCGATCGTATTCCCCTGGGGATCTGTCTTATGGACAGGGATTTCACCGTCAGGGGATGGAACATCTGTATGCAGGACTGGACCGGAATCACCCTGGAGGAGATCCGGGACCAGGATATACGGAGCTTCTTTCCCCTTTTCAACAGAGAGATATACGCTTCCCGGCTCAAGCTGCTCTTTAACGGGGGTCCGCCGGCGATTTTCTCTCCCCAGCTCCACGCGGGGCTCTTTCCCAGCCGCAAACAGGGGATGCCCCCTCAGGTCCACCATATAACCGTCTCCTCCATCAATACCGATAAAGGCGAGGTCCTGGCACTTTTCGCGGTACAGGATGTAACGCGGGAGCATAACAGAAGCGCGGAACTCCGAAGGCTGCACCAGCTTGCCAGAGAGGAGATTGTTCAGCGCAAAAAGGCCGAGGAGGAACTGACAGAGGCCCTGGATCAGAACAGAGCCCTGCTGAGGGAGAACCAGCACCGGATAAAAAACAACCTTGCCACGCTGATCAGCCTCCTGGAGCTGCAGAAGAACAACCTCTTTGATCCCCGGGACGAGGAGATTCTGACACTGCTTATCAACCGGGTATATTCCATTCAGCGGGTCCATAAGCACCTTTCCGAAAATGCGGACACCCCGGACATCCGCCTGGATGCCTATCTGAAGGACCTGACGGAGAACATGATAAACGCCGCCGCCGCGGAGGAAAAAGAGAAGCGGCCGGAAGTGCGAATCCATGCAGATCCGGTGGAACTGAAGATAAAGACGGCCATTCCCGTGGGGATGATAATCGCCGAATTAATTACCAACTCCCTGAAACACTCTTTCGGAAGCTCCAGGGAAACACAGAATACAATAAGCATCTCCACCCGGCTGGACACCAGGGGAATGCTTACCCTCAGGTACCGGGATTCAGGAAATACCGGCGGTGAGCCCCGGGAAGGGGGACTGGGAATCCGACTGAACGAGGCCTTCGCCGATCAGCTCGGCGGAAGTCTGCGGAGGGAGCCGGAAATGGGAAATGTTACTGTTCTGGAATTCCCGCTTAAGCAGCAATAAGCCGATGTTGACATCCGGCCCCCTCTGTGATGTTATGAAAGCTGCAGCTGAAAGCGCTTACAAATCTTCGGGAGACGGACTGGCGGATCCATGAACATCTACGACATAGCCCGGGAGGCCGGGGTATCCATAGCTACAATCTCGCGGGTACTGAACGGCAGCCCCAAGGTCAAGGAATCAACCCGGACCAGGATTGAAAGGATCCTGGAAAAGCACCACTACTCCCCCAGCGCCTTTGCCCGCGGCATGGTCTACGGCAGCATGCATACCATCGGAGTACTGACCGTGGACGTCAGAGACCTCTACTTCGGTACCGTCACCCACGCCATCGAACAGGCTTTTTCCCGATCCGGCTACACCACGGTACTCTGTAACACCGGAGGTATCCCGGAGCGCCAGCTTCACTATCTGGAACTGTTGACCACCAAAAAGGTGGACGGTATCATTCTGGTAGGCTCCTACTTCGACAACCGGGAGCTCGAGGAGGCCATACGCCACGTGGCGGCCAGGATTCCGGTAATCATGCTCAACCGGGACCTTCAGGGGGATAACATCTGGTCGGTAGTCTGCGATGAGGCCCAGGGAATTTCCGCCTGCGTAGCCCATCTCAGCGCCCTGGGACACCGGGATATCATTTACATCAGGGACACCACCACCTTCAGCGCCATGCGCAAACTCTCCGGTTTCCGCCGGGGAATGGAGTCGGCGGGTCTTGAAAACGCTGAGGCTGCCGTTATTGAAACAGGAAAGGGAATCGAAGGCGGGATAAACGGGGTACTGCGGGCTGCGGAACTGGGTGTTCCCTTCAGTGCCGTTGTGACCGGAGACGACGTCTGTGCCGCCGGGGTCATAAAGGGGCTCAAAAAGCTGGGACGAATTCCCGGAAGGGAGGTCTCCGTCACCGGCTTCAACGATTCCCTGCTTGCCCGAAGTACCGATCCGGAACTGAGTTCCGTTAACAGCCGGCCCGAAGAGATGGGAGAAACCGCCGTTTCGATCCTGTCCAGGGTTCTGGAGGGGGAAGATCCCCCGAAAATCACCCTGGTACGGCCGGAATTGGTACTCCGGGAGAGTACCTCCCCGTTTACGGGAAAAAAGGAGTAAGAAGATGAAGCAGTTGTCACGAGAAAACGCCGCGTCATTTACATTCCCCCCGGAGATCCAGGCCCCGGATCTGACGGTCCGGCCGGTAAAGGTCCTGCAGTTCGGGGAGGGGAACTTTCTCCGGGGATTCGTGGACTGGATGATCGACCGCATGAACCGCGCCGGGGTTTTTAACGGCAGCGTTCAGATAGTGCAGCCTATTTCCCGGGGAATGGTGGAGGAACTTAACGAGCAGGGAGGAATCTATACCCTCTTTCTGAGGGGCCTGCGCAAGGGTTCGGTAATCGAGCAGAAGGAGGTGATCGCCTCCGTTAGCGGCGGCATAAATCCCTACAGGGATTTCGATGCGTTTCTAAGGGCCGCGGAAAACCCGGAACTCAGGTTTGTCGTCTCCAACACCACCGAGGCAGGAATAGCCTACACCCCGGAGGAACTTCCCCTGAATGCCCCATCGGCCTCCTTTCCGGGAAAGGTGGTTCAGCTGCTGTATCAGCGTTTTTCCAGCTTCCACGGTGCGGCCGATAAGGGTCTGGTGTTTCTGCCCTGTGAACTGATCGACCGCAACGGGGACAACCTGAAGCGAATCGTTCTTCAGCTTACCCGGGAGTGGACGCTGCCGGAGGATTTCCGGAGATGGATACTGGAAGCCAATGTCTTCTGCAACACCCTGGTGGACCGCATTGTAACCGGCTACCCCAGGGAGCAGGCTGTTGAGTACGAGGGAGAACTGGGTTACCGGGACAAACTTCTGGACACCGGAGAGCTCTTTCATCTCTGGGTTATCGAGGGTCCGGCGGAATTGAAAGAGGAGTTTCCCCTCCAGGATGCGGATATCCGGGTCGTCTGGACCGATGACATGACCCCCTACCGGACCCGGAAGGTGAGAATCCTCAACGGCGCCCACACCATGACCGTTCCCGCGGCCTACCTGGCGGGGATGGAAACCGTGGGGGAGTGTCTCGCCGACAATGTGGTCGCCTCCTTCATGAAGAAGGGCATCTTCGACGAGATCATGCCCGTCATGGAGATGCCCAAAAAAGAGCTGAAGGAATACGCCGACGAGGTGCTGGAACGCTTTTCCAACCCCTTCATAACCCACTACCTGCTGGATATATCCCTGAACTCTGTTTCAAAGTTCAAGGCCCGGGTCCTTCCGTCCCTGAAGGACTATATCTCCCGGAAAAAGGAAGTCCCCGGGATATTAAGCTTCTCCCTGGCGGCACTGATACGCTTTTACCGGGGGAGCGAGCTCAAGAACGGCAGCCTCAGCGGGACCCGTGGGGGAAGGACCTACCGGATTACCGACAACCAGGAGGTCCTGGAGTTCTTCCGCGGCCTGTGGACGGAACACGCAGAAGGCTCAAAGGACCTTAAGGCAGTGGCAGAAGCGGCCCTTGCCGAATCCCGGTTCTGGGGAGAGGACCTGACCGGGCTAAAGGGACTTGCGTCAGCCGTTGCCGCACACCTTGAAAACATTCAGCGGGCGGGTATGCTCGCCGCAATAAAAGACCTTTTATAAGGAAGATACACCCATCAATGAGCACCTATCGCATTCACACCAGAGACAATGTAGCTGTCGCAGTTGAAGATCTGAAGGCCGGAGAAACCCTGAACATCGAGGATGTTCAGCTAATCTGCAGGAGCGAAATCCCCCGGGGCCACAAGTTCGCCCTTCGCAGCATCGAGGCGGGAAGCAGCATTATCAAATACGGCTACCCCATCGGTACCGCCCTGCAGAATATCGAAGCCGGGGACCACATCCATGTACACAACCTGAAAACCTCTCTTTCCGGAACCCTGGAGTACGACTACGAACCGGTTGACTCCCGCCTTCAGGCGGCGGAATCCCGCAGTTTTATGGGATTTCCGCGTCCCGACGGCAAGGCCGGTACCCGCAACGAGGTCTGGATCATTCCCATCTCGGGCTGCGTGAACAGAACAACCCAGATGCTGGCACAGAGCGGCCTTCCCCTGCCGGAGAACGTGGAGGGCATCCACGCCTTTCCCCATCCCTATGGCTGCTCCCAGCTGGGGGACGACCATGAGCACACCCGCAGTATCCTGGCGGGACTTGCGGAGCACCCCAATGCCGGAGCCGTACTCCTGATCGGTCTGGGCTGCGAAAACAACCAGATGGACAGCTTCATCGAGCTTCTGAAGGAACGGGGATCCTGGAACGATGAGCGCATCCGGTGGATGGTTACCCAGGATGTGGAGGATGAACTCGAGACCGGCAGGGAGCTCCTCAAGCGCTGTATCAGCTATGCCGCGGGCTTCCGGCGCCGGGAGCTTCCTTCATCCAGACTTGTCGTCGGTCTCAAGTGCGGAGGTTCCGACGGACTCTCCGGCCTTACGGCGAACCCTCTGGTAGGGGCCTTTTCCGACGACCTGATCGCCCAGGGGGGCAGCACGATACTGACGGAGGTGCCGGAGATGTTCGGTGCCGAGACGATCCTCATGAACCGTGCAGCGGACCATAACGTCTACGGAAAGATTGTCTCCCTTATCAACAGTTTCAAGGAATACTTTCTCAGGCACAACCAGACGGTTTACGAAAATCCCAGTCCCGGCAATAAAAAGGGGGGAATATCCACCCTGGAGGACAAGTCCCTGGGCTGTACCCAGAAAAGCGGGGACGCCCCGGTGGCGGATGTTATCCGCTACGGCCAGGTGCTGAAGACCCCGGGGCTCAACCTGCTCCAGGGACCCGGCAACGACATCGTGTCGGTAACCGCCCTGGCAGCCGCGGGCGCCCAGATAATCCTCTTTACCACCGGAAGGGGAAACCCCCTGGGCTCGCCGGTCCCCACGGTCAAGATCGCCAGCAACAACGACCTGGCGGTCAGGAAAGCGCACTGGATCGACTTCAGCGCCGGAGACCTGGTTTCAAAGCCCGGAACCCTGATGGAGACCCTGCGGAAGGATTTGATGGGAGTTGTGCTTGATCATGCCTCTGGGAAGCGTACCCGAAACGAGGAACACGGCTACCGGGAGATAGCGATTTTCAAGGACGGGGTCATTCTCTGATCAGCAGCTGTTCTGTTCCTCGTCCATGATCTGCTGAGAAAGGCCGTATCGCTCACGATGCTCCCCCTTGCCCCGGGGTTCTATGTGAACTATTACGTCGTACACATCGGGGATCTCCCGCTTTATGGCCTCCTCCACCCGGCCCGCGATCCTGTGTCCCAGCAGAACCGTGGCATTGCCGTCGACCTCTATATCGAGATCCACAACCTGCAGCCTGCCGATTCTGCGTACCCGGGTCCGGTGGGGATTCATGGCCCCTTCTACCTCGCTGACCGCGCAGAAGATCTTCCGGTAGATCTCCGGATCGGCCTGTCCGTCCATCAGCTCCACCGAGGTCTCCAGAAAGATCCCCAGGGCGACCCGCATGATCCAGATGCTGAGGAGAAAAGCGATGATCGGGTCGATCACCGGCATATGCAGCACATGGGTCGCAAAGAGTCCTGCCAGCACCGTCAGGGAGATAAAGATATCGTTCCGCATGTTCGCCGCATCGGCGATCAGCATGGAACTGCCCGTTGAACAGCCAACCCGGTACTTGTACATGGCGAGTCCGAGTTTTCCGATGATTGAAACTCCGGTTACAACCAGAGCGGCGGTCCGGGGAACCGAGGAAACCTCTCCGGAGATCAGGTGCTGTATGGTGATGATCGCCAGCTGAGCGCCGGCAAAGAAGATAATGAAGCTCAGCAGCTTGGTGGCGATGGTCTCGGCCCGGGTGTGCCCGTAGGGATGATTAACATCCGGCGGTTTTTCGCTGATATTGATGGTTACCAGGGTGATCGCGGAGGTAAGGATGTCCGTGGCAGAATCGATTCCGTCGCTGATAACGGCATAGCTGCCGGCAATGAACCCGACGATGATTTTCGCCGCCGAGAGCAGGGCGTTGGCAACTATACCGATCACCGAAGCCCGGGCAATGATTCTGGCTCGTCGTTCAGGCATACAGGGAGCATAATCCAAAAGAGCATCCGCCGCAATATACACACCGGGGTTTGCTTTTACCCTGCCCGGGACGTACAATTTAATAATCACACAATGAGGAGTGAAGCATGAAAAAAACACTGTTTATCCTGGTTCTACTTACATTCTCCCTGATGTTCCTGAGCGCCGAAGGCATCGACATGGGCGACTTCCCCGTCGGTACCTGGCTGGATCCCAATTACGACGCGGTCTGGGAACTGTCGGTGGAGAACATCCGGATCCTCGATACATCGGAAAACGTATACTTCGATTTTTCCGAAGCCACGGTGGAAGACTTTGACGTATCCGGCGGCATGAGCGGCCTGACCGTCTCCTTCTCCTGCCCGGAGACCGGCAAGTTCTACAAGCTTACCAAACCGGTATCCATGGGTACGGCGATTGTTCTGGAGATCGAACGCTCGGATTATCCCGACTACAGGGTCGAAATGCCCTTCCGCAAGTAGAAGGGGCTGCACGGTTCTGAATTATTTTGAGGTCATGACCGATTCCCCCTGCCAGTCTGCGGGGGGAGGGTTCCTGAAAAAATCTTCACTGCGCTTCCGGTACATTTTCGCCGGATAATCCCGGGGGAGCAGCTCCAGTACCCGCTCAAAGCGCTTTCCCGCTTCGGCGAAATCCCGCCGGATATACAGGTCCATGGCCGCGTGGTAGATCTCCCAGGCCTCTTTCTCCTTCTCGGACAGGGACTCCCGTACAGTGTAGATGCGTACGGCGGAACTTTTTCCCTTTACGATTACCCTGTCAATCAGCCTGCAGGGATAGCTTGACGCCACCCGCTGCTGAACCGACTCGGAGACGATTATCGGCTCATGGTAAATCTTGGTAAGTCCTTCCAGCCGGGAGGCAAGGTTTACCATGTCACCGATGACGGTATAGTCCATCTTCTTTTCCGACCCGATGTTCCCCACCGTCACGACACCGTAATTTATGCCGATGCCGATCCTGAAGGGCGGCATGCCCAGACTGCGCTGCCGTCTGTTGAAGACCTCCAGGGAGGACAGCATCCCGAGCCCCGCCTCCACCGACAGAAGGGCATCGTTGTCACCCTTCACCGGGGCGCCGAAGAAGGCCATGATGGCATCCCCGATATACTTGTCGACGATGCCGTTCTTTGCGAGGACTACATCCACCATCTTCTCAAAATAGCCGTTCAGGGACTCCACAAGCACATCCGGAGACATATTCTCGGAAATCGTGGTAAAGGAACGGATGTCGGAAAAGAGCACCGCCATCACCCGGTTGTCCCCCTTCAGCATCGATTCCGGGGCCTCCTCGAACTGTTCAATCACATTATTGGGAACGTATTTCTGGAAAATATGGCGAATTCGTGTTTCCCGGTTTTTCGCCAGGACCATTTCGTAGGCGTACTTCTTTATCTGAGAGTAGGCTTTATCCAGCTCCCCCGTCATAAGGTTAAAGTAATGCCCCAGCTGGCCGGTCTCGTCCTGGTACTGGAGACTTACCTTTTTTGACAGGTCCCCCGTGGAGATGATCTCCCGGATGACATCCACCATCGCATTCAGAGGGCGGGTAAGGATATTGGAGAATACAATCAGAAGGGCTGCTGCCGCAGCCAGGGAGAGAATCAGGATTATCGCCGTACGACGGTAAATCTGGCCCAGAGCGGCATAGAAGACCTCCTCCTTTTCCGTACTGAGAATGTACCAGTCAAAGGGGGCAAAGAATGCGGCCTGGCCTACATAGGATTCCCCTGCGAGACGCAGCCTCCGCCAGCCTTCCAGTTCCTTCGCAAAGCTTTCAGCCAGAGATTCCTGCTCCGCCGGAGAAAGCTCTATCTTCCGGGTAGCCAGTACGGGACTGCCCGTCCTGTCCACAGCAAGGATGAGCTCGGTATCGCTGCGGATTATGGTGCCCGCAAAGCTCGAGACGGCTTCTTTTGCCGCAGCAACGAACTCCGGATCAGAATCAAAGCCGTTGTTCATCAGCAGGTCCCACTGGCTGCGGGCATAGTTGAGAACGGTATCATTCTTAAAACGCAGGAACTCCGCGGCTATTATACTTATACCGTTGCGTGCCGATAATGAAGAGACGAGGACCGTCATTAAAAGAGGCGTCATCAACAGGGGCAGGACAATCAGAATGATCTTTCGCCGTATGGTCATAGATACTTTTGAGTATAAACTCTATTTCCCGGGAGTCAACCTGTGTAATGCCGGCAGCCGGAGCCGTTTATAATGGGAAGCCTTCTTTCACGGGCCCGGATGCTCCGGGAGAGACCCCTCCATCCTTCTCAAGGTCTTCTGAGGAAGGCCCGAAGCCTCCAGGAACGAATCACCGGAAGACCTTCCGCAGATATTGAATCCCTCGACCCGCGGCGGACAAAAGAGCAGGAAATCATGGCGGAGATGGACTCCATCCTGGAACAGAACCGTCTTGCCATAACCGATGAGACCCTGAAGTTCTCTGCCCTCTCCTCGGGCGCCCGTTTCCCTGTCATACTGAACCTGACCGCCGCAGTCCTGATGCTTGTCGTCGGAACAGGCCTCTTTTTCCTCTTCAACCGGGGAGAGGCATCACAGGTCGACCCTGCCGGGCGAATCAGTTCCGCGGAAAGCAGGATAATTTCCGCCGTGAGGGAGGAATCCCGCCAGGAACTGGCCCGCAAGGAAGAAGAGATCAATTCCATAAACCGGCAGCTCCGGCAAGCCCAGGAGGCCAGGGTCGCCCTGATCGCCGAAACAGAAAACGAGCTGTTGCGCAGGGAGGCCCAGCTGAAGGAAGAGATGTCCCGGGAACTCGAGGCGGAGCGCCGGCGCCTTCTGGCAGCCGGACTCGACCAAGTCGACCTCGATGAACAGCTCTCCCGCTACCGGGAGCAGCAGCAGGGGGAATACGAGGAACAGCTCGCCGCGGTAAACGCCGAACTCGAAGCCCGCCTGGAAGAACGCTCCGCGGAACTGAACCAGCAGATGGAGGAGTACCGGCAGGCCCTGAGCAGCGCCAGAACAGAACAGGAAAGTATCCAGGAAAGGCTTGCCACGGCCAGGGATGAGGCTGCCCGGGCTGTTCAAGAGGCCGGGGCCGACCGGAGTGCCGCCCTGAACAGGCTGGAGACCCTCAATCGGCAGCAGGGTCAGAAAACTCTCGTGGAGGAGCATCTTCTGTCCATGTATGACGGCGTCAATACACAGCTGCAGCGGGGAGAATACCGGGAAGCCTCTCTGCAGCTCGATCGGATAGAGGAATTTATCAACAGTAGCGCCGCCGAAACCATAATGGTTCTGAATAACAGAATGGAAGTCGAACAGTTTCTTCTAGGCTCCCTGCGCCGCCTTATTGCCGTTGAAGCCGGCACAGGCGGGGAGCTTCCACGCTTCGGCCCTCTGCTGGCATCCGTCTCCGCCAGGGTTGAAGAAGGCAACCGTCTCTTCAGTGAAGGAAATCTGGAAGAGGCCGGGAAGGCCTATACTGAAGCCCTGAACACAATACCGGAGATTGAAACCGGCTATGCCCGTCTTCAGGAGATAGAGGAAGGTCAGCTGGCCCGGGAGCGCAGTCTTCTCGAAGAACGCCTTGCAGAAGGGGACAGGCTCTACCGGGAAGCCAGGTACCAGGCTTCCGTGGACCGCTACCGGGAAGCCCTGGGAATTCTGGAAAGGCAGGCGCCGCCCCTGGATCAGCTGGTTACCCATCTGATGGACGCGGGCTATCATTTACGCAGTGAAAACGAGGCACAGCCGGAACCGGTAATCATTACCAGGGTCATCAGGGAAGAGATCCCCGCAGAAGATACCGCACGTATCGAGAAAGCCAGGGCTGAGGAGGAAAGACGCCGGCTGCTCCTGGAACAGCTTGACCTGCTCCGCTCAAGATATGCAGAGGGCTCCTCGACGCAAGAGTCAAAAGCTTCCCGGCAAGCCCTCATTACTCTGTTGAACACCAAGCTGCTTATCCGGCAGGCCCTGGCCAGCGAAGAGGTCCGCAGGCAGTATCCCGATCTCTACAGGAACGCTGATGAAGTTCTTGATATGTATGGCGTGGAACAGCGCCGGGAAGGTAAAACCGAAGCCCTCCGGGATGTCGTGGCCATTACCGATTACCTGGAGAACAATCCTTCCAGTTCCCCCCCCACGGCCACCGCGGAAAGTGCCCGCCAGCGGGAGCTTCTGCTGCAGTTTCTGGAGAACCTGAAAGAGCTGCTGGGAGAAAAACCGACAAAAAACCCCGATTATTCCTCTCCAGAAATGTAGATAGTATAGGGTATCTCATAGGCTGGATTCCCATATACAATATACTCGTATGACTCAATCCCGACATATGCTGTCTCCGGAGGTATCCATCCAGTAACACTGAGACTCCCGATATCCGGCTCACGATCTGCAACATTATCCGCGCTGATGAAATCACTCTTAAAATCATCCCAGAGGTGCAGTGCGCCAGCATCATCACCTGTTGACCATACAGCGTATGAACTTATAGTGCTGATCCCGGGCTCCAGATCGAAGGAGAAGGTATCGTATTTGTCATTCAGGGCGGAATCATCGAGCCATCCCCGCACAACCAGGGTCTGTCCGACTTCAAGACTGCCGATATACTGGGTATTAGGAATTGGCGTGCCCGAAGGGTTCGGGCTTGGACCTGAACCATCATTAGAAAGGCCTGAATGATCGGCCCCTTCGGAATCAACGAAATACAACTCCACTGCCGAAGATATATATTTGTTGTTCAAAAGGATATGATCATCCGAAGCGCTTATACGCACAAGGATGTAACAGCGACCGTACGCCGGCCAGCTGCTTATATCCAGATCCTCCGCATGAATGGAAAAACTATCTCCTGCATCCAGGGGACTCTCAGAACCGGAACCGATCTCCAGATCATCATCGCTGAAGCCCGTATCGAAGCTCAAAAAGACCTCCCAGAAGATGTTTTTTCTTCCATCTCCGCTCCCGCTGTTCTCTAGTATAAATCCGCCGGTAACTGAAGTGCCTGCCTCTGCCTCAAGGGGAAAGGTTACGGACTGAATCTCGTAATCAGGAGGATCGCTGACGGTAAACCTGCCGGCGGATACGGCGTAATCATCGGGATTAATCTCGTCAGGGGCCTGTACTTCTATAATCAGGTAGTACTCCCCTGGCGTCGCGGGCCAGACAGCCCCCAGAGTCGGAATATTGGACAAGGTCTGCCCGCCGTTCAAAGGCCCCACCGTTCCGCTTCCGATCTCCTCCCCCGCATCAGGGACCGCGTTATAGGAAGCATAAGCGGTCCAGGTCACATTTTCCGAGCCGTTGGTTCCGATATTGGCAATACTGAAACTCTCCTCCACAGGACTGCCGCCGGTCACATACGGGGCATACATGCTTATGTCGCTGACCGTGTAATCGGGATCGCTTGCCCCGGGGTCCGTGACATTGTACGTACTGCTGCTGGCCCGAATGTTGTTGCTGGTATTGACCTCGTCCGCCGCCTGCAGGCGCACCAGGATATACCAGTTACCCGCAGCCGGCCAGGATCCCTCGTTAATCGGAATGGAAGCGGAGCTTGCTTCGGATCCCAGGGCGGAAAAACTGCCGCTGTCCACCAGGATGTCCCCGGCATTGTACACCTGGTCAGCGGAGATATAGGCGGACCATTCCACCGGAGAGCTGCCGGCGTCGGTCCCCTGATTTCTGGCGGTGAAACTGGCCGACACCGTATCTCCCACCTGGGCACTGCCCCCGGACGGCGCCAGGGACACATAATAATCCACATCGGATCCGGCACTGACCGGCTGCACGCTGAAAGCAGCGCTGACAAACCACTCGTTCGGCGTAACTTCATCATCCGACCACTCCCGGACCTTCAGGTACCAGGTTCCGGCCGTCGCAGGCCAGAAGCCCGCCAGGGAAACAACAGCGCTGTCCCCTCCGGCAAGTGCTGACTCGCTGTCGGAATCGATTATACGATCTCCGCCGCTCAAACCGGGACTGTTGTCCTGGGATACCCAGGCGGCCCAGTTTACGCTGGTCCCGCCGTCGTCAAGGCCGTCGTTCAGCAGGGTAAAGCTTTCGCCCATGGCTGAACCCGCATCCGGTGTCGGGTCGACGGCGGTAAAACTGTCCACAATATATTCTATGTCCCCCGCCGGGGGAGGAGGAAACTCGCTGACGATAATCGTCGCCTGGTCACTCCAGCCGTAGGCATTGTCAGTTACCTCCAGCACATCCGTTCCGGCGGAGTTTCCGGCGGTATAGCTGTCCCCCGTCATGGAAGGCGAGCCCGAATCCGACTGGCTGAAGGAGTAGGAATAGGTCCCTCCGCCCCTGCCGCCGCTTATTTCAAAATCGACACTCTGCCCCACATACACCGATGCCACCGCCGGGCTGATCGACAGGGGAGCAACTATTTCCGTACTCCCTGCCGACCGGTTCCGGTTGTCCCCGGTCTCCAGGTCGTCGGCGGCATATACCTCTACCAGCAGGTAATAATCTCCCGGTTCCGAAGGCCATGTGCCGCCGGTGCCGTCGGATAACCGGACCGTGCTCCCGGGGCCGGTGGGCAGCCCTCCGGAGATCGATCCGGAGGCGACGATCCGGTCGTCGGCACCCCCAATGGAAGTGTCCGTACTGGCGTAGACCGTCCAGTTGATGTCCCTGGAACCATCAGCGGTCCCATGGTTTATTATCGTGAACTCCGCGTCGAAAGAGCTGCCGGTGAGTATATCCACGGAAACGATGTTAAGAATTTCCCCTGCCTCGTAATCAACACTCGTCGCGGAATCAACCACCGTTACCGTCGCTGGCCGGGTCCTGCCGTCGTAGCCGTCGGTCAGGGTTACCGTATCGGTGCCCGGAGTCGGGCCCGCGGTATAGACGTTACCCGCAAGGGATCCGCCGCTCTGATTATGTGCGGGTACCATGAATGCAAAGCTGAAGGCCCCGTCCCCGCCGACGGCATTGAATGTAATCGACTGGTTCACATAGACCGTAATAATCTCCGGGCTTATGGAGAGGGGTTTGGCCTGAACAGAGATCGTCGCCGTGGCGGAATCCCCCAGACTGTCGGTAACCGTGATTATGTCGGTCACCATATTTGACCCGTCGGATGGCCCTGCGGCGTAAGAATATGACGATACTCCGCTGGCCGGGGCACTGGGAGAAAAGGATCCGTTGCTGGTGACTTCGAAACTGAATGGTCCGGTTCCCCCGACGGGAGAGAAATTTATTCCGTCGCCGGTATAGACGGTCTGACTTGCAGGGCTGATTCCCAGCGCCAGGCCGGGATTGTTAATGGTAAACTCCCCGTACACGCTGGTGCCGGCCTGATCCCTGACCCTGATTACCGTCAAGCCCGGACTCGCGGGGGCCGAGAAGACATTGCCGGTAAATCCGCCGTCTCCGGATACCAGTCCGTAGCTGTAGGGAGGGATTCCTCCGGAGGTATCCACAGGAAGGCTGTCCCCGATCTGCAGCACCGCCGAGGTGGGAGAAATGCTCAGGGCCTTCCCGTCGGGACCGTCCACCAGCTCTTCCAGGCTAAAGGGTTCCTGGCAGGAGATCAACAGGAGTGTTAAAGACAGTAATAGAGTGATGTTATAGACGATCCTCGTACGAAAAAACAACATACCGGCACTCCAAAAACCTTCTTATCAAGTATCGATTACCATTATTAATATTTCAAGAGATGTCCTGATTCTAATTTCCTACAGAATACGGGCCACTGTTGTTTTTATTGTTCGAGGTGTCATAATCGCTATAGTTTATCTCTACAATCACGTAATAGCCGGCTGCAGACACCGGCCAGTTACCGGAAAAACTAACCGTAGCAGGAACATCCGTCAGCAGAGCCTCTCCTTGAGTTAAAAGAACCGGGTTATTCAGATTGTTCTTCGAAGTATAAACGGCCCACTGTATATCGAAGGAACCTTCGCTTAAACCGTTTTTTCCCAGGTTGAAGGTTCCCGTAATCTCACCGCCAGCTATATTTGGATCGGACGTCACAACCGGAGACATGACGTAATAGTCAAAAAAGGCCTCTTCCGCAGTTATCTCATCCCCTTCAAGGTTTCCGTCAACCACAGTCTCCAGGAAAAAAGGCTCCTGACAGGATAATACGATGAGACATAACAGAAGGACCTGCACTATCCGTGCCGGTAAGCCGTAGGCTTGCGGCCACATATACTTACTCCCCTGCTGCGTGAGCAGCTAGAAATTTATCCCGATCCTCGGCATAAATCCGTACAGAAGCGCTCCGTTTTCGTAAAAAAGTGCAATATCCGCGGCGGCGGTCAGCACCAGCTTCCCCAGGGCAAAATCCATGGTCATTCCTGCTTCAGCAGAGGGTACCAGCTTGGTCTCGCTGTCTCCGCCTTCCGGCGTCACCACAAACAACGCTCCCCCCGCGGCTGCCCTGAGGCCCGGTACGGCAGGGCCGCCTGCATCAAACTTCAGTCGCAGTTCAGGACCCGATGTAACAATGAAACCCTGCGCCTCGGTGGCGAAGCCTTCGGCCTGGAAAAACATGGCCCCCAGGTTCAGTCCGCAAAAGAGTCCCGGTTTAAAACGATAGCCTCCGAAGAAAGAGGGAGCAAAGCCGGTCTTCATGTAGCGGCCGGCCTCTCCCGCGGCAAGAAAAAGTCCCATATCGGCGGAAAAAAGAAAGTCTTTTGTCTTCGCCGCCTGTTCTGAAACATCCACGGCGGCCTTTTCAGCCTCCGGCGGAGTCGTTCCCTGCTCCTTCGCAGCTGCTGTATCCTCAGTTTCCCTTTCTGCTTCCACAGGTCCGCCTTCCGCCGGAACAGCTTCTTCGAGGTTTTCAGGGGAAACCGTCGCCGCGAAAAAGTCCGGATTCTCGTCCAGAAAAGCGCTGATCGATTCGGTCAGTTCCCGGGCATAGCCCAGAAGAACCGAATCAAGGGCAAAACGGAGCTCCTCCCTGGCCTCGACGGAGAACAGGTTTATATTCTTCCCCGGTACTCCGGCTTCCAGTTTGAAATTGATTGAATCGCCGATAATATCATAATCGCCGCGGATCAGGATATCCGGGTCTGGAAGGCTTGAATCCTCAAGCGTGAATCCCGCAAGTCCGAGTTCGAGTTCAAGACTCTCCAGAAAAAGACTGCTCAGATCCTCACCGCCTGTATCTGTGTCTCCGGTAATTGCGGCGCTTATTTTTACAGGCGGGGCTTCATTCCCTGTCTGGGCGTTCAGGGATGTCCAGGCGGGACCTGGAGCCAGAACAAGTAGTACAGTAAGCAGCACACGGCCGAATCCGGACATAGGCACAGTATATATCATATCGTGGTAATCTACAAACTGAACCTTCGACTATCTTTCCTCCCCTTCATTTCCGGTCTGTTCAGGGACTCCCCGGGCTACTGATTCAGCCGCAGGAATATCCGCCTCCGCCAGCCGGAAGCTGAGAAGATCATCCACCGTAACCCAGGCAAGCTCATGATGCTCCCTCGGATGGGGCTCTCCCCTGATAATTTCGGCTTCATAGACGGCGAGTTCGATGGAGATATCCGGATAGGAGAACGGGAAAAGCCCCAGCTTCTCCCCAATCCGGGCCTCGATCCCCAGCTCCTCCTGAAGCTCCCGGGACAGACAGCTCCGGTCGTCCTCTCCGTCCTCCACCTTCCCTCCGGGGAATTCCCATAAAAGCGGACGGGATTGCTGTTCAGAACGCCTCGCAAGGAGGATATATTCACCCCGGCGGAGGACCGCGGCCGTTACACGAACGTGTTTCATCCGGCCAAGGGTAATCCTTTCATACTGCTTTGTTCAAGCTTGAAGCGGACTGCTCCAGCTGATATGGTGTTCTCTATTATGCGGCAGATGCTTTTTTCTCTCGGAATCATTATTGCGGGAATGTCCATCGGATACGCCCTTCAGCGTCTTGTGCGGGCGGGAATCATCAAAGCCGATCCGTCCCTTGGAAGGGCACGAAAATACCTGCAGCGGATCTCCCTGCTCCTGTTTTTACCCCTGGCGAATATGGGGGCAATCTGGATCTTCCAGATCGATACCCTGCGGCTGCTGTTCCTTCCCCTGCTGGGGTTTCTGGCCATTGTCGCCGGTGCGGCGGCCTCCCTGGGGATCGGCAGGTTCCTGAACTACGATCCGGAGCGGAGGGGGGCCCTCTTTTCCACGGGAACCATGTCGAACCTGGGCTCCGTCGGCACCCTGGTGGTATTCATTACCCTCGGCGAAGCGGGTTACGCGATGGTCCCTTTCTATCGTCTTTTTGAACTCTTCAGCTATTACGGAATCTGTTTCCCCATCGCCAGGAGTTTTTCTCCCCAGAGGGCTTCGGCAGCCGGCCGCGGCCGCATTCTTACCCTCTTTGCCGACCCTTTTGTCCTGGTAACCCTCTTGAGCCTGGGCACCGGACTCATCCTCAATCTGGCCGGGGTAGAACGGCCCTCTTTTTACGGCCCCCTGAATTCCGTCCTGGTACCGCTGGCGAGCCTCTTCCTGCTTATGTCCATCGGTATGGCCATGCGTTTCGGTAAAATCGGGAGCTACCTGCGCGAGGCCTTTGTCGTGGCGGGGATAAAATACCTGATAATTCCTGTTGCGGTTGCGGGAAGTGCGGCCCTTCTCGGCTACGGTTCCATCTACGGCGGACTGCCCCTAAAGGTGGTACTCATAATGTCCTCCATGCCGGTGGGCTTTATCGCCATGGTGCCACCGTCCATCTATAAACTCGATGTTGATCTGGCCAACGCAGCGTGGCTTGTAACTACCCTGCTCCTTGCCCTGGTTATTCCGCTGCAGATGTTTCTTGTTCGAATGATCTAGCCCTTCAGCCGGGAATCAAGCCAGTCGAAGACATAGGCGAAAACCTCGTCCCTCTCCGGTTCGTTCATGAGCTCATGATAAAGCCCGGGCCAGAATTTCTTTGTTTTATCCTGACTGGAAGCCCGGGAGTAAACAATCTCCGTTGCCGCCGGGTCGATTACCTTGTCATCGGATCCGTGCATTACAAGAAGCGGCAGACGAATCTCACCGAGCCGGTCCTGTACCTCCTGCTGGGCGCGGATCGTTTCATTCCCCGTCCTGGCCCTGGCCTTTCCTTTATACTGAAGGGGGTCCCTGTCGTCCTCCGCCCGCATCTCCATGTTCCTGGTTGCCTCGCTCAAGTCGAGTTCCTGGACGGGAAGCTTCGGTGCCAGGCGCGCGATAAGCCCGGCCATGGCCTTTATCAGGGGACTGATCCCCTCCGGCAGAAGTATGGCGGGTCCGCTTAATACCGCGGCTGCATACTGGTCCTGGTATTTCAGCAGCTGATACAGGGCCAGCATCCCTCCCATACTGTGGCCCACAAGAACCACCGGAAGTCCCGGGCACTTCTGATTAATTGTCTGAGTCAGGATGTGTGCGTCTTCCCGGATTTTGTCCCGTCCCTCCAGATCCCCCAGGCAGCGTGCATTTCTGCCGTGGCCCCGAAGGTCAGGAACGAATACCGCATACCCCCGGGCTGCAAAATTCTCGATGACATGAGAATACCGGCCGGAATGTTCCCCGTAGCCGTGGAGGAACAGCACCGCTGCTTTCGGTTCCGCCGGAAGAGCATAGCGGTAAAAGAGTTCCCTTCCCCTGTATCCGTAAAAAATTCCTTCCTGTACCATGTGCTCCTCCTCCCCCGTTTATACCATGAAAATGATCGGCTCGCCATAATAAAAGGGCCCGACCGCCGTACGGCAATCGGGCCCCATAATTCTGTGTTTGTGGTGCTGACTATTTGCCGGCAACCTGCTCAACGGAAACGACAGCTCCAAACTTCTCCTTGAGGGCGAGGAGTTCAGCTTTCTGCTTCTCGTAAACCTTGAACAGCTGTGAGGGAAGATTCTTCTCCTTGCTGTAGGCTTCGGTCTGCAGGTCGATTCTCTTGATGATGTTGTCAACGTACAGCGCGAACTGCATGTCGTAGAGGCTCTTGGGATACTCTTTGCCGATTCCGTCAAAGAGCTTCTTCAGGTCTTCGTACTTCGGAATGAATCCGATGGGGGTCTCGATGGCTTCAACGTCACCGTTGGCATAGAGCTCAAGCCAGCCGAGCCAGACCTTTACGTCCTTCTTTTCACCCAGGAGACCCTTGCCGGAACCGCCGCGGTTCTCGTGGGTAAGGAAGTAGTTGAGTCCCGCAAGAAGGGGCTTATCCTTGATCTTGCCGGAGTTGTAGAACTTGAACTGGGCATCCATGTAGTCGGCGAGGGCACCGGGTACGAAGGGTGCATTGGCCCAGGGCTGACGGTTTACACCGGTAGCACCGACCTCGGTGGCGGTAGCCTTGGAAACTACGGACGCACCGATTGCAACACCCTCATCAGGAGTCCTGGCAACCCATACGGGAACCATGGTGTCGGCGTCACGTCCGGAGTAGGTTACGACCTTTACGTGTACTCCCTTGGGATCTTCCGCGGCCTCTTCGTTATAGTTGTCGATGGAGGAGTTGAGCAGGGTACAGCGGGAGTTGGGGTGAGACATGGGGACCGGCTTGCCGTTGGCATCGGTCTTTCCGGGCCACCATTCGCCCTGGAAGTTGGTTCCCTTCTGAGGGATCTCTTCACCGTCGCCGACCCAGCGGGGTTTCAGGTTCTCGTCGACAAGAACATTGGAATAGATAACCGTGGTTTTCTCTTCCCGCAGACACTTCATCAGGTGGGGGTCGCCTTCCCAGTTAACGTCTTCAACGATACCGAAGATACCTTTTTCCGGGTTGATCGCCCGAACGGTTCCGTTGGACTCGTCGATCCAGATCTGGGCCAGGTCGTCGCCGATAAAGTCGGTACCAACCATGGCGGTGGTTGTCTTTCCGCATCCCGAAGGTGCGGCACCGGCAAAGTAGGTTTTCCGTCCGCCGGGGCCGGTCATTCCGGTAATGAACATGTGCTCGGAAAGCTCTTCCTCGACCTTCTGGTAGGTTGCACGGTCTACGGCAAAGCGGTGGTTACCCTTCTTGAGGAGCAGGGTATTACCGGCATAGGTACAGTAGGTTGAGTAACAGGTCTGCCAGCTTCTGTCCATGTAGATGCGGGCGTTGGGTACGTCTTCGGAGCGGTTGGGGCCCTGGCTGTGAACGTTGGTAAAGAAGGTCCCGCAGCGCTCAACTTCACTGTCGAAGCTGGAGTATACGTTCCGGTACAGCAGGTCGCCGCTGGTCTGAACATAGGTGGAGGAGGTAATCATCAGGGCGGGAATGGAGGCTTTGGCACCTACGGGTCCCCGGTTCAGGAAGGAGACGTACATGGTAAGTCCCTTCATGATACCCTTCATGTTGTCCTTGACGTACTGGTGGGCTTCGGAACGCAGCTGCTTCTTTGCCAGAGCACTGATGTCCTCATCCTCGTTTATAATGTAGAAGGTCTGGCTGACCAGACGTCCCTGATCTTCAGGAAGGTCAAAGTGGATGGTGTGGTCCTTGATTGCCAGTTTTTTCTCTTCACCGGTCTCGATGCTGCGCTGCTTGACATAGGCTGCGTCTTCCCGGGTATCGCTGATAATAAAGACATTATCGGGCTCGCACATGGAGATCGCGTTGGCGATCTTGAGCAGAGCCTCTTCGTTCTTGATCTTTGAAATTTTGGCGAGATTGGCGGAATCCAGATTCGCTTCAAAGACCTTACGTGCTTCATCGATGGTTTTCAGGCCGCCGACGTCTGAAAGGATATCTACCCCTTTCTTCATTTCTAACATGATAAGCTCCTTCCGTTCTTGATAGGAATTTTATAGTAGAAAAAACCGGTGTCCCATACCGGATCTACGTACAGGTTCTCCGGGATGTATAATAGAGATTTTTGTAGCGGGGGTCAAGGAGGAACCCTGATTTCCGGCTTGACGACGCCGGTCTGATTCCGAATAATGAGTTTTGAATTTTAAATTAATAGGATATTGGAGGACATGATGAGGAAGCGCTATGCCGTGTGCGGCGTAAGCAACAGGGCCCTGAAAATGTTTGTGAAGCCGATGCTTTCACTCTTTCAGGAACATACGGAGGTGGTTGGACTCCTGGACCCGGACCCCCGCCGCTTTGAAGTAGCCGGAGAACAATACCCGTCATTGAAGGAACTCCCCTGCTACAAGCCCGAGGAGCTGGAAAAAATGATACGGGAGTGCAGACCCGACGTGCTGCTTATTGCCGGCAGGGACAATACTCACGCCCGGTACGTGCTTGCGGCCCTGGAACACGATATCGATTCCCTGGTGGAAAAACCGATGGCCGCCGGTGCCGAGGACTGCCAGAAGATCATCGACGCGGAAAAGAAGAGCAAAGGCCGGGTCCAGGTCACCTTCAATTACCGCTATACCGCCATACACCGGCGCATCAAGGAGATGATCCTCCAGGGCAAGGTTGGACGTATTACCTCCATCGACCTTAACTGGTACATCGACACCTACCACGGATCAAGTTACTTCCGGCGCTGGAACCGTTACCGGGAAATCTCCGGGGGTCTTTCCATCCACAAGGCTTCGCACCACTTCGACCTGGTAAACTGGTGGACCGGACAGCGCCCCGAGGAGGTCTTCGCCTTCGGAGCACTGAACTACTACGGTCCCGAGGGACCAAAGAATCCTTCAATAAAGGACGGCCGTTTCTGTCAGACCTGTGACGAAAAGGACCAGTGCATCTACTACCGCCGCTGGAATCACCGCACCGGCGACGCGGAGGTAAAGGACGACCACCTGGACCTGGACGAGGCCAGGAAAGCCAATTTTACCGGCTACCGTACCGACGCCTGTATCTTTGATTCGGACATACAGATCGAGGATACCTATACGGCGACCATCCGCTATGACAAGGGGGCGATGCTCTCCTATTCGGTCAACTTTTCCACCCCCTGGGAGGGTTACCGGGTGGCCATCAACGGAACGGAGGGGCGTATAGAATCCACGGAATACCATATGCCCCAGCGTATTCCCTTCCCCTTCGAGGAGCACCAGACAATCGAATACTATCCCCTCTTCGGCTCCAAGGAGATCATCCACGTGGTCGAGCGTCCCGGCGGCCATCACGGCGCAGATCCTGTTCTGCTGGAGGATGTCTTTCTGGGACCGGATCCTTCACGGGACTACGAGATCGCCTCGAGCTCCCTTGACGGAGCCCTTGCGGTGGCCACCGGAGAGGCTGTCTGGAAATCCGTACGGGACAGGCGCCCCTACAAGCTCCGGGAACTGCTCACGTATTAGTACTTCGACAAAACCGGGGCCTTCATCCATGAAAAGAATCCGAAGGCCCCGTTGTACTCCGGCAGCAGGGTCTAATATCCCTTCTTGCCCTTATAAAACTGCTTAACAGATTTGGAAATCTGTTTCCAGCGACGCTCCTCCTCGGCCCGGGCCTGTTCATCGCTTCTGCGGTGCAGATAATTCAACTCCTTCCGCAGTTCCAGATAGCTCTCATAGCGTTCGTGGGAAAGCTCCCCGTCCACAAGGGCCTGCTGCACTGCACAGCCCGGTTCCCCCTGGTGGGTGCAGTCGCGAAAGCGGCAGTTCCGGGCATGGTGGTCCAGGTCATGAAAGACCTCATCCAGGGAGGCTTCTCCGGCCCAGAGCCGGAGTTCCCGTAAGCCCGGGGTATCTATCAGGGCACCACCTCCTGGAATAAAAACCAGATTGCGACTGGTCGAGGTATGTCTGCCCCGGTGGTCGCTTTCCCTGGTCTCTCCCCTGGAAAGCCGGTCTTCCCCCAGCAGGGCATTTATGAGGGAGGATTTTCCAACCCCCGAGGGGCCCAGGACAACCCCGGTCAATCCGGGGCTCAAAACACCGGCCAGTTCCTTCATACCGTCACCGGTACGGGCACTGGTCAGGATCTGCCGGACCCCGGGAGCTGCCTCCTCCGCGGCCTGAAGGGCGCTGACAATGTCGGAACACAGATCCAGCTTGTTCAAAACCAGGACCGCTTCGGCCCCGCTCTCACGAACCATTACCAGATAGCGCTCGATTCCCCGTCGGGTAAGATTACGGCCGCCGTCCAGGCCGGCGACGATAAAAACCAGGTCCACATTGGCGGCCAGGATCTGCCGCTCCGTGGTCCCTCCGGCACTGGCGCGGGCTATACAGGCCTCCCGCCGAAGGACTCCTTCAATCAGAGATCCTTCTCTGCGCAGGGCGACCCAGTCCCCGGTAACGGGATAATCCCCTTTTTCTCCGGCGGCATGGCGAAAACCGCCGCTTACCCGGCACAGAAGCTCGTCCTCATCGCTGAGAACCTTGTAGAGATGCTGTCCTTCCCCCACGACCCGGCCGGGAGTACAGCCCGGGAAGGCTTTTTCGCATTCGGTTTTTCTATCTTCAGCCATGGAGCACACCCTCTGTAGTATGAAATTCCGCCATCCTGTCCGCAATAGCGGATACAGGAAAGGGGAGCAGGGACACAGGCCTCAGGGCCAGGCTAAGCAGCGCGCCTTCGTTGTCGTTCCCGGCAATCCTGTTATGCTTCAGCATACCGCATTTTGTGCAGCGGTGAATCAATGACCACTCTCCGTCGGGCATAACCCAGATACCGACGGGTTCCATTTTGTTCCGGCAGCCTGAGCGCCGGTCTCCGGTGCGTACATCCACGTGCAGACTCCACAGGCAGTGGCAGCAGTGGTTTCTGTGCTGCGTACCGGACAGAGAAGGGGGGACTATCCGGCCGCAGTGACGGCAGATAAAGGCGGTGTTTTCCCGGGTATGATGTATTTTGTTTCTGGACATAAAAGTCTCCGTTCCCCTGTGAAATGAACACACGGGGATCACACGTTCCTGCAGCAATGATGTGCAGATCCGAAGTCTTTGAGAAGAATGAACCGGAAACTCTTCCGCTGTGAAAAATTATTAAAAGACGGGTTCCTGAAGAGATACGTTTTTAGATGGCCTACAGGTCAAAACAGCGTATCAGGAATCAAGCGACCCGCTCGCGGAGGCTTCCGCACAATCCAACACTCATCAACACTACCTCCTGTAAAATGAGCATGCTTCTTTTTAATCCTTTTTACAGGTATCGTCAACTGTCCCTTACGATACCTCACGATAGAGCAGCATGGCGGCAAAGCTCTCGCTGCCGTCATCCAGATAGCCCCGTACAATGGTCGAGCCGGGTCCATCACAGCGTTTCAATGTCACGGTGTCATTCCAGCCGGCGGCCCGGGAGTAGTTGATATCAAAACCGGTCAGATCGAGACGGTCGAATTCCTGGGGAGAAAAACAGTCCAGGAACCAGCGAACATAGCGGGTGTTGTTGACATGATCGTTCTGGTCGAGGTCCGAGTACCTGGCGGTAACCCTGACCTGACTCCCCTCCCCGTCGCAGCCCGGGACCTTGGGAGCGGATCCCTGGACAGCCTCCCCCACGCCGGAGAAATCAAAATCCTTGAATACCTGCTGCGGTCGCACCGGACGCATGCCGGCCGTATCCAGGAGCATCCAGCCGCTGGTGGCCCGGGCACAGAGTTCTCCGTCGGCACCGAAGATGCGGAAATCGCGCCGCGCCAGGGGGCCCTGGGGTTCCTTCGGCCAGGTCTCCACCCGTATTGTTTCACGATGGACCGGGGACCTGTCAAACTCCACCCGCAGCCGGGACAGGACCCACATCCGCCCCTCCGCCGCGCAGTAGGACTCGCCAAAACCGAGTTTCTCCGCCTGGAGCAGGGCCGCCTCCTGAAAGATGGCGGAAAAAGAGGGAAGCGCCAGGCGCCCCCTGGTGTCTATCTCGCTGTAGATAATGGTATGGGAAAAGCTGTAGTGCATATCTGTCGCCATGGTTTCTCCGGTTCACAGGATTCAATCATCCTAAAAAAAGAGGGAAGCAATGGCAATAGTACCGGGGCATCTCTAAACACTAAAAGCCCCCCGGCTGTACCGGAGGGCTTTGAGAGAGTGTCGTGAGAAAAGGCTGTATCAGCCGCCTGCAAGCTTGGGAATAACACCCAGCAGCACACCGGCAGCGACGGCCGATCCGATAACGCCGGCCACATTGGGTCCCATGGCATGCATCAGAAGGAAGTTCTGAGAGTTGGCCTCTTTACCGACTTTGTTCACTACCCGGGCCGCCATGGGCACCGCGGAAACACCCGCCGCACCGATCAGGGGATTGATGGGTTTCTTGGAAACCAGGTTCATGCCCTTGGCCAGAAGCAGACCGGTGGCAGTACCGATGGCAAAAGCGATCAGACCCAGCAGCAGGATTCCCAGGGTATTCATGTTCAGGAAGGATTCGGCCTGCATCTTGGAGCCTACGGCCAGACCCAGCATGATGGTAACAATGTTCATCAGGGCGTTCTGCATGGTGTCGGAGAGTCTTTCCACAACACCGCACTCCCGGGCAAGGTTACCGAACATCAGCGCACCGATCAGAGGGGTAGCTGAGGGCAGCAGGATTATACAGGTGATAAGTACAACCAGGGGAAAAAGAATCTTCTCCCGTTTGCTTACATGGCGCAGCTGCTCCATCTTTATCTGCCGCTCCTCTTTGGTGGTGAGCAGACGCATGATGGGAGGCTGAATAATCGGCACCAGGGCCATGTAGGAGTAGGCCGCGACGGCTATTGCGCCCAGGAGCTCCGGCTTGAGCCGGGAGGCGACATAGATCGCCGTCGGTCCGTCCGCCCCGCCAATGATTCCGATGGAACCGGCGGCAAAGAGGTCGAAGTTGATTCCCGGAACATATTTTCCCAGGAACAGAGCGCCGAGAACCGCCACAAAGATACCAAACTGTGCTGCGGCACCGAGCAGGAAGGTCTTGGGGTCCGCCAGCAAGGGTCCGAAGTCGGTCATGGCACCTACGCCCATGAAGATCAGCAGCGGAAAGAGGCCCGAACCGATACCGAAGTCGTAAAAGAGCCCGATAAATCCGCCGGAAATCTCCCTGACCGCCAGGGCGGTCTCGCTGATATTTCCGGTTATTACCGTGTGGGCGGCGATTTCCGCGAAGGGGATATTCGACAGAATCGCCCCAAGCCCGATGGGTACCAGCAGCAGGGGCTCAAAGCCTTTCTTGATGGCCAGGTAAAGAAGCAGGAAGCCGACAAGAATCATGAGAACGCTCTGCCATCCGCCCTCCTGCATAAAGCCGTAAAGACCTGTTGTGGTCCATAAATCGTAAAATGCGCTTCCAAAGTTCATATCCGGCCCCCCTTACTGGATTTCTACCAGAGTGTCGCCGGCTGCTACCTGATCTCCCTGCTTTACAGGAATGTTCGCGATTACTCCGGAGGCGGGAGAATGGATCTCGTTCTCCATTTTCATGGATTCCATCACCATGATTACCTCGCCCTCGCTGACGCTGTCGCCCTCGCCCTTGCTGAGGCGCAGGATGAGACCGGGAAGAGGTGCGGAAACCTTGACGCCTTCTCCGGTGCCGCCGGAGGCAGCTGCAGCGCCACCCTCATCGATCCCGGGGGTCACGTTCACAGAGTAGCTCTTGCCGTTGACGACAGCCTTGTCGCCTTCCAGTTTGACCTTGAAGGTCTTGCCTTCAAGCTTGACGGTGTAACCGCCGGCAGCAGCTTCGCCGCCCTCGGCGGGTTTGCTTCTGTCGATCTTGCGAACGCCGGACTTGGCCTCTCCCTTCAGGTAGGTAATGCCCTTCTCCTTACAGGTGGCGGCGATGAATAGGTTCTCTTCCGTCTCTTCGATACCGGCTTCCTGGAGCATCTTCCTGGCAGCGGGAATACCCTTTTTGGGGTCCGCATCGTTGATTTCCAGGACCTTCTTCTCCGTGGGTTCCAGACCGAGCTGCTCGGAAGCAAGCTTAACGATTTCAGGATCCGCGGGGACCGGGGTCTTGCCGAAGTATCCCAGGACCATCTTGCCGTAGCCCTCGGCGATCTTTTCCCAGGGGCCGATCAGGGTGTTGTTGAAGGCCTGCTGGAAGTAGAACTGGCTCACGGGGGTAACGGAGGTTCCGAAACCGCCGCGACGGACGACCTCGCCCATGTTGGCGGAGATCTCGACGTACTTGTCCATCAGGTTGTTGTCCCGCAGCATCTGGGTATTTGCGGTCAGGGCCCCGCCGGGCATGGGGCTGAAGGGGATCAGAGGCTCGACGGTGGTAGCCTCGGGGGGCATGAAGTAGTCCTTCATGCAATCCTTGAAAACCTCTTCGGCCTTTTCAATCTTCTTGATGTCAACTCCAAGGTCAAAATCGGTTCCCCGCAGGGCATGCCACATGGTCATGACGTCGGTCTGACAGGTACCGCCCGAACAGGGCGCCAGGGAAAGGTCGATCTGGTTGGCTCCGCCTTCCAGGGCGGCCATGTACTGGGCTACACCGATACCGGCGGTCTCGTGACTGTGGAACACCAGCTGTACATCATCGCCGAGCATCTTCCTTGCCTGCTTGATGGTCTCAAACACCTTGCTGGGAACCGAGGTTCCGGAGGCGTCCTTGAAACAGACTGAATCGAAGGGGATTCCCGCGTCCAGAATGTCCTTCAGGGACTGGATATAGAATTCGGGGGTGTGGGAGCCTTCGCATCCGGGAGGAAGCTCCATCATGGTCACGACGACCTCGTGCTTCAGTCCGGCGTCAACGATGCACTGACCGGAATAGATCAGGTTGTTCACATCGTTCAGGGCATCGAAGTTACGGATCGTGGTTATGCCGTGCTTCTTGAACATCCTGGCATGGAGATCGATAACATCACTGGACTGGGAGTCGAGCCCTACGACGTTTACACCCCTGGCAAGGGTCTGCAGGTTCACGTCCGGACCGGCGGCCTGGCGGAAAGAATCCATCATATCGAAGGCATTCTCGTTGCAGTAAAAGAAAAGGGACTGGAAACGGGCGCCGCCGCCTGCTTCAAAGTGGTTGATTCCTGCTTCAACCGCCGCTTCAACGGCGGGCAGAAAGTCCTTGGTAAAAACACGGGCTCCGTAGGCGGACTGAAATCCGTCCCGGAAGGCTGTAACCATGAAATCTACGCGCTTTTTCATGACGAATAATTCCTTTCTTATGAGATATAAGCTTTTACCGCGGCAATAACCGCAGCAATCTCTGCGTCCTTCGAACCTGAAGACTCAGCTACTTCCACCACCGGTTCGGGGAAGTAGCGGATGACAACCGCCGAGAGAACGTTCATGAGAATGACGAGGAGTGTTAAAAACAGAAACACCACCGTCATGCCGACAACTGTTAATACTAACCCTTGCGCAATCACGACATACTCCTGTTCTGAAAGTGATAGCGGATCCAAGACAAAGATCCATCCGTTCGGGCATGATAATAGTCCGTCCAGAAGGCGAATTTCAAGAGGCGAAAAGGTCGTTATCCGACAGATTAGCCGAAGAACACGGTTTAAATTGGAGAAAACCGGCATCCCGGACTGGAAATCCGGACGCCGGCCGCCTTATATGGCCCTATTTTTCCGGATCATCCCCATTCTGCCTGTTCTGCAGAGAATGAAGGATCCTGCCGACGAATATCTCGAGCTGGGGCTTGAAAATGTAACCCAGAGCGACACCAATGATCAGCCAGAACAGCATGTCAGTCTTCCTCTTTCACTATTTCGATTTTGATCTCTTTGTGACTCTCAGCCTGCTCCCGGGCGGGAAGGCTTACTGTCAGAATTCCGTTGCGGTAGATCGCTTTGACCGCATTCCTGTCGAATTTATCCTCCGGCGCGTAATACTTCTGATCCGCAATCTCCTTGAATTTCAGCCTGCGTTTCAGAAACTTGATTTCATCGTCTCCCCTGCGCTCTTCCGGCAGTCCGGCATTGAGAACCATGTAATCGCCCTTGAACTCAAGGGAGATCTCTTTTTCATTGAAACCCGCCAGGGCGAACTCGAATACCAGGCTCTTGTCGGCCGTAAAATAGATGTTCGCCGGCGGATAGGAATAGGCGGGATAGTAATCCACGCTGTCGTCCCATTTAAAAACCGGGCTGCCCGGATGGGAGCGAAATCCTTCCTTGAAGGCACCTCCGAAATTCTGGGTCGCATCGAACAGATCATCCATGATCTGTCCAAGATCGATAATAATCTTGTCTTTCATACTCCACCTCTTTATCTTCTCGCAGGGCGAGGAGTCTGTACACCCTTTCCCGTAGTCCGGGCAAAAGGCGGGCCTGCAGTGCACGGCCTGATTATAATATAGCCAAAAACGGACCTGAGCAAAAGACCCCTTCACCCGAAAGAGGAATATCGTGTATTCTTAGCTCCCGTCCGGGGATACCCAATATTCGGGGAACGAAAGGAAACATTTTGTCTGTACGAATTTTCTGCATGGGAGAGATCGTCGGCAAGGCCGGCGTTTTTTGTGTAAAATCACTGTTAAAGGATTTCCGGAAAGAGAAGAAGATCGATCTCGTGGTCGCTAACGGCGAAGGAACCACCGGGGGTTTCGGTCTCGGAAAGAATCACTCCATCTACCTTCACAAGCTGGGAATCGATGTGATTACCGGCGGCGAATGTATCTATTACAAGCGGGACATGGTTTCCCACATCCGCCAGGCTCCCTACATACTGCGGCCGGCCAATTATCCCCCGGGAAATCCGGGCCGGGGCTGGTGGGTATACCAGGTGGGAGAATACAAGGTGGGTGTTATATCCCTGCTGGGTCAGTCGGGATTCCGACGGGTGCATTTGAGCAACCCCTTCAGTTTTCTTCCCGCCATCGTGGACAAGATCCGCAGGGAAACGCCGATCATTCTGCTGGATTTCCATGCCGCCACCACGGCGGAAAAATATACCATGTTTCATCACGCCGACGGTCAGGTATCCGCCATCGCCGGAACCCACAACAAGGCGCTCAGTGCCGATGAGTGCATTCTGCCCAGGGGGACCGGCATGATCTGCGATACCGGGCGTACCGGAAGCATTGATTCCGTGGGCGGACTGGATATCGAGACGGAAATTGGGCAATTTATAACCCAGATCCCGGAACGCTCGAAGGAGGCCTGGGACGGACTTGAGATGCAGGGAGTGATCTTCGAAATCAACGCCGAGGGACGAACCACCGCGGTTGAGCGGGTCAGGATTCCCTGCAGGGAGGTTCCCGATGAACGAAAGAGTGAAAGTTAAGTCGATTGCCGGCGACAGGCTTATATGCAGCTGCACGACATCGGCCTGCAAATCCTGCAGCGGCAACAGCTTCTGCAATATAAAAATACGGGAGATAGAGGCTCTGAAGCCCGGGAATGTCCCGGTGGAGGTCGGGGATACCGTGGAGATACATCTTCCCCCGGGAAAGACCATCTTCGCGGGCTTCATGGTAATGATACTGCCCCTGATCCTCTTCGGAGTCTTTTTCTTCCTGGCAGGACTGGCCCTTCCGGAATCCGGTGAGGGCCTGCGCGTCCTTGCGGGGGTTCTTGGACTTGTTTCCGGCTTTGGGGCAAGCTGGCTCTATTCAAAGGCCACCAACAGCCGCAACCTGCCCGAAGTGGTCCGGGTCCTGGGAAAGACGGATTAGATCAGCCCCCGTAGGAGGGGCTTCGCACAAGTCGTCCGATGGTATCCGCCATATCCTGCAGTTTTACGATGTGATCGATATATCCGTGATCGACCGCAACCTTGGGCATCCCGTAGACAATGCATGACTCCTCATCCTGGGCCAGGGTCACTCCACCCATACGATGAATGGTCCCGATCTCCCGGGCACCGTCCCGTCCCATGCCGGTCATGATAACCGCCAGGGCGCGGTTGCCGTATTCGGCGGCCACGGATTTGAACAGAACATCCGCGGAAGGCCGGTGTCCGTTGACCGGCTCGTCGTCGCTCAGGTGGACAATGCCGGAAAGTCGGCGTTTTTCCACCCGGATATGTTTGTTGCCCGGGGTAATCAGCACGCGTCCCGGACTCAGAAGGTCTCCCTCCTCCGCCTCCTTGACCTCGAGGCCGGAGATCCTGTCCAGACTGCGGGCGAACTCCTGGGTAAAACCCGCGGGCATGTGCTGTACAACGACAACCGGAACCGGAAGCTCCCGGTCCATGGCGGCGAAAACCTTGCGCAGGGCGTTGGGACCGCCGGTGGATATGCCGATGGCCAGAAGGTCGATCCCCGCGGGAAGCTGCCGTTCATGCCGCGGCCGGGGCGCCGGAAAATCGTCTATCCGCTTTTCCCGGATCTCCCGCAGCAGAGTCGGCGCAGGTGCGGCAGGCCGGGGCATAACCGACGCGGAAACGGGACTGTCCGGCACCAGGGGTACGTTCCCGGTCTGCCGGCGATACTGAGATCCGTAGGCCCGCACGGTCTCCACGATCTGATCGCCCACCACGTGGATGTCCTCGGAAATGGATCCCGAAGGTTTCATGATAAAATCCGAAGCCCCCAGGTTCAGGGCTTCCATGGTAATCTGGGCTCCCCGGCGGGCCAGGGACGAGAGGATTACCACCGGGACCTTTATTCCCTGCCTGCGGCGCTCCTTGAGAAACTCGATGCCGTTCATCTCGGGCATCTCGATATCCAGCAGAATCAGGTCGGGCTTCAGAAGGGGTATCTTCTGGAGGGCGAACTTTCCGTTCATCGCCTTGCCCACCACCGTCAGCCCTTCTGCTCCATCGACAATACGGGAAATCAGATTGCGCATCAGCGCAGAGTCGTCACAAACCAGAACCCCAAGGGGAAGATTCTCCGTCACCCTTACCTCCCTGATCAGGTGAATTTACGATAAATGCAGGCCCAGTCGGTCTTGAGAAACTCAAAACCCGTCTTCATGCCGAAAAGGGATTCGGAATGGCCGATGAACAGATAGGAATGGCCGTTCATGGCCTGCCAGAACTTCTGTATGACCGCCTCCTGGGCGGGCTCGTCGAAATAGATAATCACATTGCGGCAGAAAACAAGATCGAGATTCCGCTGCCCCGAATCGAACTTCAGGTTGTGATAATCAAATTTGATGAGTCTCTTTATCTCCTCGTTGACGCGAAAACCGTCGCCCTCGGGACTGAAAAAGCGTTTTACATACTTGTCCGGAACCCCGTTCAGCCGCGGTTCGGGGTACAGGCCCTCCTTCGCGGTCATCAGGGATTTGAGACTCAGGTCCGAGGCAACGATTTCGACGGTGAACCCTGCCGGGAGCAGGTCCTTGCAGACCATGGCCAGGGAATAGGGTTCCTCCCCGGTGGAACACCCGGCGCTCCAGATGCGCAGGGTTTTATTCCCGCTGTCCTGCTTGTGGCGGATCAGATCGGGAATTACGTAGTATTCCAGAGTCTGAAAATGAGCAGTATTTCTGAAAAAACGGGTCAGATTGGTGGTCACCGAGTCAAGCAGCACCTTCATCTCGTCACCATTCTCCCGTATCCGTTTCAGATAGAGGGCCGGGGTCTCGACCTTGGTAAGGCGGAGACGTTCCTTGAGCCGGCTCTCCAGAATAGAGCGATTGGAGGCGGAAAAGTGGATCCCGCTCTCATTATATATCAGTTCCCGGTACTGATCGAACTCCTGATCGTTTAAAAAGCTTGTTCCCATAGTAATCACTATCAAGTGTATGGACTGGCCGCGGGGGTGTCAACGTGGGTAACAAAAAAACAGGAAAATGCTGAGTAAAGTGATATACTCTGGAATTGAAATGAAGCATACCATTACAGTCGCGGAAGTGCAGGGAATTGCTCTTGACCGGGAATCCCAGTTGCCAATCGTCCTGCTTAAAACCAGCCATCCCGGCCGGATTATTCCCATCCCCGTGGGACCCTCCGAGGCCAGCGCAATTATTGTGGAGGTTGAGAAGGTTCACCCTCCCCGGCCCCTGACCCACGACCTGATTGCGGAACTTTTTCATCGCCACAATTTTTCCCTGCTGTACAGCGAAATCCGCGACCGTATCGAGGATACCTACACCGCCTTTATTCATTATCGCCGGCATTTCCGGAAACACAGTATGGAGGTACGTCCCAGCGACGCCATAGCCCTCGCCCTGCGCATGGAAGCGCCCATCCATATAAACCCCCTGCTCCTGGCTGAGGCGGAACACTCCCTGGATGTCTTCCGTCATTTACACGGCGACGACATCCTGCTCCTGGAACCTGACTATAGAGACCACGCCGTTTAAGGTTGACCACGCCCCCCCGATTCCGGGATAATCGGAGTACATGAAGAAATACATATTCGTTACCGGCGGGGTCTGTTCAAGCCTCGGAAAGGGTATCGCCGCGTCTTCTCTGGGAAGCCTTCTGGAGTGTCGCGGTCTGCGCATTCGAATGATCAAGATAGATCCCTACATCAACGTCGATGCAGGGACCATGAGCCCCTATCAGCACGGCGAGGTCTACGTTACAGATGACGGCGCTGAAACAGACCTGGACCTGGGAAACTACGCCCGGTTCACCAACTCCCCCTTGAGCAGGGAACACTCCATAACTACCGGCCAGGTCTATCAGTCGGTAATTACCAAGGAGCGGGAGGGCCGCTACCTTGGCCGCACCGTCCAGGTCATTCCCCACATAACCGACGAAATCAAGCAGCGTATTTTCCGCATCGGGGAGGCCCAGGATGCGGACGTAACCCTCATCGAGGTGGGCGGAACCGTCGGCGACATCGAGAGCATCCCCTTTCTGGAGGCCGCCCGGCAGTTCAGCCACGACGTGGGCAAAAAGAACGTGGTTTTTATCCACCTCACCCTGGTACCCGAGGTAACCGGAGGGGAAATGAAGACCAAACCCACCCAGCATTCGGTCAAGCAGCTCCTTGAAATCGGAATCGTGCCGGACATCCTGCTCTGCCGCTCCACCAAGCCTCTTGAAGAGAGCATGCGCTCCAAGATCGCCCTCTTTACCAACGTGGACGACGAAGCGGTTATCTCCGCCCACGACGCGGGTTCCACCATCTACGAGGTTCCCCTGAACTACCACGCCGAAGGCCTGGACGACATCGCCGTGGCGAAGCTGGGAATCGAGACCCGGCCCATTGATCTTTCGGAATGGGAAAAGGTGGTGAACACGATTATCGGGGCCCGGCATACTGAGCGGATCGCCCTGGTGGGCAAGTATATCGACCTTCACGACACCTATAAATCGGTCCACGAGGCCCTCTACCACGGTGGAATCGCCAACACGGTCAAGGTGGATATCATCAAGATCGATGCGGAAGAGCTGGAAAAGACCGAGGACCTGGACTCCCTGATGGAAGGCATCCACGGCATCCTCATCCCCGGCGGATTCGGTCAGCGGGGAATAACCGGCATGGTAAAGGCCGCCCGGTACGCCCGGCAGAACGCCCTGCCCTGCTTCGGAATATGCCTGGGACTGCAGGTAATGGTCATCGAGTACTCACGGAACGTTCTGGAGATAGAGGACGCCGATTCATCGGAGTTTTCCCCGGACGGCAAGAACTCCGTGGTCAGCCTCCTGGAGGAACAGGTGGACGTGACCCACTACGGCGGAACCATGCGCCTGGGACGCAGCGAAACCAGGCTGAAGGCCGGAACCATGATCCGCGACATTTACGGGGAGGAGACCATCTTCGAACGCCACCGGCACCGTTACGAGGTATCGAACCGTTTCCGTCCCCTCCTCGAGGAAAAGGGATTAATCATAAGCGGGGTAACCCCGGACGAAGCCCTGGTGGAATCCATCCAGTGGCCGGACCATCCCTGGGGAATCGGGGTTCAGTACCACCCGGAATTCCAGTCAAAACCGATCAAAGCTCACCCCCTCTTTACCAGTTTTATTGCCGCCGCCGACGAGGTCCGGGGCAGAGGATGACCCTGCGCCGCCTCCTCCATATCGCCGCCGCCGCCGCGGCCCTTGGAACAGGGTGCAGCCTGGAGTATCAGGAACTGGCGGAGAGCCTGGACGACGAGACCCCTGCCCTGCGAATGAGCAGCGTCACAGTGGTCACCGTGGAGGAGGGACAGGAAAAGTTCCGCGTGCAGGCAGATTCCCTGGAGGATTACGAGAACACCTTCCGTCGGATCCTTCGGGGGGCCGAATTCATCGAGTATGACCGGGAAGGCGAAGTCAGTACCCGGGGCAGGGCCGATCTGGTTGAGTTCGACACCCGCACCGATAATGCCCTTCTCGAGGGCAATATCAGTTTTACCTCAGAGAAGGACAGCGCCACAGTGTCGGCTGATTACCTGGAGTGGATCGACGGGGAACGGCGCCTCGCCGGGCGCCCCGAGGGCGAGGTATACCTGGAACGAAAGAACGGCACCGGCATCAGGGGCTTCGGCTTCAGCGCGGACTTCCCGTCCCGGATTTTCCGCTTCAGCCGCGGAGTCTCCGGCCGCTACGTCTTTGATTCCGATGACGGCGGAGAGGGCAGCGAACCGTGAGATCCCCCTGCCATGTCAGCTGTCTTGTTCTCCTGCTGATCACCTCATTGCCCCTGGCGGCTGAAGAGAGTCTCTACTTTTCTGCGGATTCCACCGTCGCCCGCTTCGCCGAAGGCAGGGAACAGACGGAACTTTCCGGCAACGCCCTGGTGGAAACAGAAGACCTGCTGATACAGGCAGACCGGATCGAGCTGTTCGGAGAGAATTTCCGCTACCTTCGCTGCAGCGGCGATATAAAGCTGGAGAACAGAAAGCAGGATTTCCTGATCCGCTCCTCCGTTATTTTTGTAGACCGGGAGCGGGAGATCTCCCGCATAGAAGGCTACGCGGAAATGGAGGACGGGGCCAACGGTCTTCTGATCCGGGGCGGGTTCTTTGAGGACCGGGGAGACGACGAGGGAGTAACCCTCATCCAGATGGGCGTCAGAATCATCAAGATTTCCGACGGCGAGGTGATGATCTGCAGGTCCGAGTTCGCCCGCTATTTCCGGGAAGAGAAGGTCCTGGAGCTGTCGGGTCTACCCCGGGTTGACTGGAAGGGAGATGTCTACCAGGCCTCCCGTATCCTGGTCGACCTGGAGACGGACGAAATCAGGCTTGAAGGACAGGTTACCGGTACCGTGGAAACACAGGTCAAAGAAGAAGAGAATCTCCCGGCGGAGGCGGCGCCATGAGCAAACTGATTGTGGAGGGGCTCGCGAAATCCTTCGGCAGGAAGCTTGCCGTAAAGGACGTCAGCTTCGCCATGCAGAACGGAGAGATTGTCGGTCTCCTTGGTCCCAACGGCGCGGGAAAAACCACCGTCTTTTACATGATCGTGGGATTCATAAAATCCGGGGGAGGAACGATTCTTCTGGATGAAGAAGAGATCACCCATCTTCCCATGTTCAAGCGGGCCCGGCTGGGCATATCCTATCTGCCCCAGGAGCCCTCGGTATTCAGGAAAATGAGCGCGGAAGACAACATCCGGGCCATTCTGGAAACCCGCCGGGACCTGGATAACCAGGCCCGATCGGCGAGGCTGGAGGAACTCCTGGAAGAACTGGGGATAGCCCACGTACGCCGGCAGAAGGGCTACACCCTCTCCGGGGGGGAACGACGACGCACGGAGATCGCCAGATCCCTGGCGGCGGAGCCCCGCTTTCTTCTGCTGGATGAACCCTTTGCAGGAATCGATCCCATAGCGGTGCATGAAATCAAGCGGATAATCCGCTCCCTGGCATCCAAGGGAATCGGTATTCTGATTACCGACCACAATGTGCGGGATACCCTGGAGATTACCGACCGCTCCTATATCATCAACATGGGAGAGATCCTGGTAAGCGGCGGCAGAACGGAAATTCTTGAAAGCGAAACCGCCAGGGAGATCTATCTGGGAGCGGAATTCCGGATGTAAGCCGGCGGGATAACAAAAAGCTTCAATTGACAAATCACAAATGCAACTCTAGAATTCAGAGAACTCCCCCGGAGGGTATAGTGCAGTATCAGAGACCAGTACTTGTTCAGCAGCAGAAACTCAAGATGAGTCCCCAGCTTTACCAGTCCATCCAGATGATGGCCCTGCCCATCCAGGAACTGCGTCAGAAGATCCGGGAGGAACTGGAACGGAATCCCGCCCTGGAGATTGTCTCGGAAAAGCAGGCCCTTTCCATCGACGAGAACAGGCCGAACACCGAGGACTTCGATGCCTTCGAGAACTCCTCGGATCCCGGATACAACCAGAGCCGAGACCGGGAAGCGGGGGACCGGAAGCAGAAATTCCTGGAGGGAGCCCTGTCCCGGAGCGAATCCCTCCATGACCACCTGCTATGGCAGTGGCAGCTGCAGCCCGTCGACCGGGATCTCTACGAAACCGGGGAGCTGTTGATTCAGAACCTGGACCATAACGGATTCCATATCGAGGAACCCTCCACGTTTCTTTCTCCCCGCCAGATGGAACGCTTCCAGGAGGCGGCGGAACGTATCCGGCAGCTTGAACCGGCCGGCACCTGTACAGCCAACTTCAAAGAGAGCCTCATCGTGCAGGCCAGGCTCTCTCCGGCCGCCCCGGACAGAATCGAGGAGGTCATCGAAAAGCACATGGAACTCCTGGAACGAGGGCGTTATCAGGATGTGGCCCGGAAAATGCATATAGACCTTGAGGATGTGGACGAGATTCTCGAGTTTTTACGGACCCTGAACCCCTTTCCCGGACGCCTGTACTCCTCCGATGAAGTCTGCTTTGTCGTTCCCGACGTGATGGTGGTGATGCTCGACGGTGAATACCAGCCGATCCTGAATGATGAAGAGGTTCCGGTCCTGGGCATCAACGATTTTTACACCCAGCTCCTCAGGGAGAACAAAGCCCGGGACCAGAAAGAGGTCCGCAGCTTTGTCCGGGACCATGTAAAGGACGCTCAGTGGTTTATCCGTTCCGTTACACAGCGCAACCAGACCCTTCTGCGCATATCCAAGGCGGTTGTCGAATTTCAGCGGGACTTTTTTCGCCGGGGGCCAAAATACCTGAAGCCCCTTACACTGAAGGATATTGCCCAGGCGGTGGATGTTCACGAAACAACTGTTTCCCGTATCGCAAATTCTAAGTATATTCAGACTGAATGGGGTATATTCGAACTGAAGTACTTCTTTACAAATTCCATATCCGGCGCCGGTTCAACGGGGTCGCAATTTTCGAAAGAGGGGGTAAAACACCGAATACGTGAGATTATCGAAGAGCACAGCAGCAGCAAACGGCTCTCGGACCAGAAAATCGCTGATATCCTCGCAGAGCGGGGAATCAAGATCGCCAGGAGGACGGTTGCCAAGTATCGTCAGGAGCTTGATATCCTCTCTTCCTACGATCGATAAAACACTTTTGAGGGGGACTTCATGCACTTTGAACTTAAAGGCGTCCACTATCATGTAAGCGAAAACACCACTGATTACATTGAGAAGAAGATGCTTCGCCTGGAATCGGTAAAGGAGAATCTGGAAACGCTCCATATTACCATCACCAAAGAGAAGAACCTGTTCAAAGTAGAGGTGAATTTTCACTTCAGCTGGGGAGCACCCTCCCATATCCGGGTGGACGGTCATGAACTCTGGCCTGCCATTGATGTGCTGTTCGATAAGCTTATTGTCAAGATAAAAAAAGAGAAGGAGAAGATTAACTCGCACCACTAGGTACGGGATTCCATAATCACGCCAATGGACAAGTTTACTGTACTGGATCTGCTTGATCTGGAATTAAAGGAACAGAACGATCTCCGCCTCAGCTGCATCGGCGGACGGCCCGGCCTTGAACGGGAAATTGTCGTCCCGGACATCAACAGGCCGGGTCTCGCCCTGAGCGGTTTTTTCGACAATTTCGGAGGACAGCGGGTCCAGCTTCTTGGCCGGGGAGAGTACGCCTACCTGCAGAAACTGGAAGGCGAAAACAACTACGATACAATCCGGGAGTTCTTCACCTATTCGATTCCCTGCTGTATCTTCTCCCATTCCCTCCAGCCCCATCCGCGTTTCATGGAGCTCGCCGAAGAAGCGGAATGTCCCGTCCTGCAGACCGACCTCAACTCCTCAGAATTCGCCACCAGGCTTAACCGGGCCCTGGGGAATATCTTTGCCCCCACCAGAATCATTCACGGAGTTCTGGTGGAGGTTTTCGGAATCGGCGTGCTGATTACCGGCAACTCCGGTGTGGGCAAGAGCGAAACCGCCCTGGAACTGATCGAGCGGGGTCACCGGCTGATAACCGATGATTCAGTGGAGATGAAGTGTGTGAGCGGCAGCATTATCATCGGCTCCGCCGCCAACGCCGTAACAGGGCATCACATGGAAATACGGGGTCTGGGGATAATTAATATTTCCCACCTCTTCGGGGTCGGGGCCATCAGGGATCAGAAGCAGGTGCAGCTCATCGTCGATCTTGAGGAGTGGGACTCAAGCAAGGTGTATGACCGCCTGGGAACCGGGGACAACATTACCGAAATCCTGGGTGTCGGTATTCCGACGGTCACCCTCCCGGTTAAACCGGGACGCAACGTACCGATTATCATAGAAACCGCCGCCATGAATGAGCGGTTGAAAAAAATGGGCTACTATTCCGCCAGGGAGTTCAACCAGAACATCCTCAAGTGGCTGGAAAGTGAGAACGCCCGGGCCCTCTATTTTCAGAAAAAAGATATCTTTTAGGAAGTAGGCATGGTTTCCAAAGAGGTTGTAATCAAGAACCGGGCGGGGATTCACGCCCGTCCGGCGGCGATGATTGTAAAGACGGCTAATGAATTTGACTCTCAGGTTTATCTGGAAAAGGACAGTACCCGGATAAACAGTAAATCCATAATGGGCATAATAACCCTGGGGGCCTCCTTCAACACAAAGCTGCGGGTCGTTGCCGAAGGTGATGATGAAGAGGCAGCGGTGGAAGCCATTGTCCATCTGTTCGAAAGTCGTTTTGAAGAAGAGTAAGCGATCGGTTCTGGTTCTCCTTGCATTGACTGCTGGAATCTTCCTTTATTCCCAGGAGGTCAGCGTCGATTCGGTACGCAGACACGGGGAGATCTTTCTTCTGGACTGCCGGATTCTTCTCGAGGATACCCGGCGGCTGCTCTCATCCCTGAATGAGGGAAACACCGTCATGATAGGCATCCGCCTGCGGGAGGGCTCATCGGAAAGCTCCATGTTCAATCCCCGGGCCGGGTACTATGAATATCAGCGCAGGGTAAGCTGGGACTCCGTGGAACGACTCTACGTGATCGAGGACCCCGAGGGTGAACGCCGCTTTTTTTCCCACAAGGATGCCCTGCTTGATGCGGTGCTGTCCTTCCGGGAACTGCCGATACAGGTGCCCTCCGGCAAACACAGCTTCCGCCTGAGGGGAGAAATACAGTGGAAGATGCTGCTTCCTCCCCTGAATATTCTCAGTCCCTTCCTGACAAAGCTGCGTTCCGCGGGGGAATGGAAGATGATAGACCTGTACAGACAAAAAAGTTCGGCGGGGATAAACGCAGAATGAGAAGAGGAAAACACCAGCCCCTGGGACCTATCAGCAGCATCCTCACCGTCACCCTGCTCTACATCATTCTGATTATCCTGGTCCTTGTTCTCGCCCGGCAGATCCTTATCGATATTTCCGCCGGCGAGCAGCTGGACAATATTTATATTATTCCCCTGGGAATCGTGCTGCCGGTCTTTCTTTTCGGAACCGTGGGATTACAGATAATCAAACTGATACGGGATCGCAGGGAAAACCGGCCGGGAACACGGTTCAAGACCAAACTGATGGTCTTTTTTTTCGCCATCAGCCTCCTCGCATCCCTCCCGCAGGCGATACTTTCTCTGGCCTTCATCGATACGGCCCTCCACTCCTGGTATTCCACGGATCTGGGCGAAGCCCTGGACGGCGGAGTAGAGATTGCCCTGGCCTATAACAGCGAGCGGGTGGACAATCTGGTCAATCTTGCCGAGAGCTCCCTCTTTTACCGTCTGCTGAATGAGTCGGATTACAGTTCCCTGTGGGAATCCCTGCAGGAAGCGAACAGTGCCGTTGACAGCCTGCAGATTTTCAGAGGTTTCGAGTCGGTCCATTTCTCCGGAGATCCGGTATTGATGCTCGATGAACCGCCGGAGACAATCGCCGAGAATGGTATTGTCCCGAAGGAGTACCTGGGTCCCGTTACGGTCCAGCGGGTAGCCAGGGAGTTCCGCGTAGGGGACGGCGATATAGTAAATATTGTATTCAGCAGCCGTTTCCCCGATGATTTCGGAGCTTCTGCGGAGAAACTGACCCAGAGCCGTCAGTCCTACCGCCAGATTCAGGAGTACAAGAACATATTCAGGATCATCCTGCTGATCTTTTTCTCCTATTTTTCCTTACCGGTATTTCTGCTCGCCATCCTGGTCAGTTTTCTTCTCAGCGACGAACTGATCCGGCCCATAGTCTCCCTGGAGGAGGCAACCCGCAGGGCCTCGGAGGGGGACTTCTCCTACCGGATTCTCGGACGCTCTCGGGACGAGCTTTCCATCCTGACCGCCTCCTTCAACCGGATGATGTCGGAACTGGAAAACAGCCGCCGCACCACCCTGCAGACCGAAAAGGTGACCGCCTGGCAGGAGATAGCCCAACGCCTGGCCCACGAAATCCGGAACCCCCTGACTCCCATCAAGCTCTCGGCCCAGCGAATACTCAGACGCTACGAAAAGGACCCGGGAAGGATCGGAGAAATCCTGGAAGGAGCAGTAAGTTCCATTATACGGGAGGTGGAAAACCTGGATCTGCTGCTTCAGGAGTTTCGGGATTTCGCCAGACTGCCCCGTCCTTCAAGGTATCCCATCAAACTGGCGAATCTCCTTGACGAGATAGGTTCCCAGTACCGTTCGGGATACCCCGATATATCCTTCGATTTCTCCGCCGTGGACCGGGATATCGAGCTGCCCCTGGACAGGGAACAGATCAGCCGGGTATTCACCAATCTTTTCAAGAACGCCGTGGAAGCCATGGGCAGCGAAGGAAGAATAATAGTCAGGACCGACCTTGTCCGAAAGGGAAATACCCGCTATTGTAGAGTGCAGGTTGAAGATTCCGGTAGCGGAATTGCGACGGAAAACCAGGGAGAAGTTTTTCATCCCTATTTTACCACCAAATCCCACGGCACCGGTCTCGGACTCCCCATTGTTGAACGTATTGTATTTGATCATCACGGTCAGATCTGGTTTGAATCCGCCATCGGGGTCGGCACGACCTTTTTTATCGATCTACCCCTGGAGCTTTAAGCATGAGTTTGGTACTGGTTATCGACGATGAACCCGGCATTCGCAGCGTTCTCCATGATATTCTCACCGATGAAGGTTACTCGGTCATCAGCGCCGAAGACGGTATCGAAGGTCTCGCCCTGCTCAGGGAGAATCCCGTCGATCTGGTAATCCTCGATGTATGGCTCCCCAACATGGGGGGAATCGATGTGCTGAAGCAGATCAAGGAGGAGTATCCCGATCTTGAGGTCATCGTGATTTCAGGACACGCGAACATCGACATGGCTGTTAAGGCGGTAAAACTGGGAGCCTTCGACTTCATTGAAAAACCCCTCTCCCTGGACAGACTTCTCACCATCTGCCGTAACGCCTTTCAGCTGGAAGAACTGCGCAGGGAAAACACCAACCTGAAAAGGTCCCTCTTCATCGAGGATGAGATTATCGGAGAGAGTCCGGGGATCAATAAGGTCAGGGAACGGATCCGTCAGAGCGCCGCCTCCGACGCCAAGGTCCTGATCCTGGGGGATAACGGTACGGGAAAAGAGCTGGTTGCCCGGGAGATCCACCGCCAGAGCGGCAGGGCCGCCGGGCCTTTTGTGGAGGTAAACTGCGCCGCCATTCCCGATACCCTGATCGAAAGCGAACTCTTCGGCCACGAAAAAGGGGCTTTTACCGGGGCAGTTTCCCGGAGAAAGGGCAAATTTGAGTCCGCCGACGGCGGTACCCTCTTTCTTGACGAGATAGCCGATATGTCCCTGAACGCCCAGGCCAAGGTTCTGCGGGTGATTCAGGAGCAGCTCTTTCAGCGTGTCGGCGGTGAGGTACAGATCAGCGTGAATGTACGCCTGCTGGCGGCAACGAACAAGGACATTCAGGCGGAGATCCGGGCCGGCCGCTTTCGGGAGGACCTGTTTTTCCGGCTCAACGTGGTACCTGTTCATGTTCCCTCTCTGCGGGATCGGCTGGAGGACCTGCCCCTGCTGGTGGAGTATTTTATGCGGAGATACGCCTCCGATGACCCCGCGGGGACAGTCAGGCATTTCTCCAATGAAGCAATGCAGGTTTTACAGAATTATTTATGGCCCGGAAACATAAGGGAATTGAAAAATTTCATAGAACGGATTAATATAATGAGCGACGAAGAGAGTATTTCAGCCGAGACCGCGTTATATTATCTTGGTGAACAGCAGGTCAGCCCTGCGCATACCGATCTTCGGGACTACCTCGATTTGAGACTGAACGAAGCAAAAGAGCTCTTTGAGAAACGGTTTCTTGAAACCAAGTTGCAGGAATGCGGATACAACATATCGCAGACCGCGGGGAATCTGGGTATCTATCCCAGTAACCTGCACAGTAAGATTAAGAAATACAGTATCGAGATCAAGAAATGAAGAAACTGACCAGTCGACAGAACGAAGTCCTCAGTTTTATTAAAGAGTATCTATCAGACCACCGGTATCCTCCAACGATCCGTGAGATTGCTTCCAATTTCTCCATCTCGGTTAAAGGAGCCTACGACCACGTTAAGGCCCTGGAAAAGAAGGGACACCTGCGTTCGGGCTCCAGTAAAAGCCGCGCCCTCGAGATCATCTCCCAGGATGGCTCCTCCGGTGACGAAATACTGGATATCCCGGTCCTTGGAAACGTAGCAGCGGGTATTCCGCTCTTTGCGGAGGAAAACTTCGACGGACAGGTCAGGGTTCCCGCTTCCCAGCTTTCCCGGGGTGAACATTTTGCCCTGAAGGTAAAGGGAGACAGCATGCAGAACGCAGGAATACTGGATGGAGACACAGCCGTCTTCCTGAAAACCGAGAGCGCCTATAACGGGGACATCATCGTTGCCCGCATAAACGACGAAGCGGTTACCCTGAAACGTTTCTACCGGGAAAAAAACCGGGTCAAACTGAAATCCGAGAATCCCGTCTACCCGCCTATCTACACCCAGAATGTCCGCGTTCTTGGAAAACTTCAGTATCTGATCCGCTGTTATGAGTAAATCCATCTTTCTTCTCCTGGGCCCCGAAAACGGGGAAAAGGAACGTTTTATCGCCCGTCTCCGCAGTGATCTGGAAAAGAAGGCCGGAGGGTCCCTGGAAACATCGAGCTTCTATCCCTACGACACCTCCATGGCGGATGTTGTTTCGGATATGCGAAACGGCTCACTCTTCGCTTCCAGCAAACTGGTAAAAATCAGCCGCATCGAGGATCTGAAAAAAGAGGGAGTAGATTCCCTGATCGAATATATCGCCTCCCCTGCCCCGGGAGTGACCCTGCTTCTCCTTTCAGATGAAATCGGGAGTGACCCGAAAAGCCCTCCGGGAAAACTGAAAAAGCCTCTTCCAAAGGAGAATGTTAAGATCTTCTGGGAGCTCTTTGAGAACCAGAAACAGGGCTGGATTCTCTCCTACTTCCGGGAAAAAAAGATGGGGATCCATCAGGAGGCCCTGGAACTTCTTCTGGACCTGGTGGACAACAACACCCTGGACCTGAAGGAGGCCTGCGGACGCCTTGCCCTTTACTATGGAGAAGGACGCCAGCTGAGTGTGGAGGATGTGGAAAGCCAGATACTCCACAGCAAGGAAGAGAACGTCTTCAGCCTCTTTGCCAAGATTGCCGAGGGGGATCTGGCCGGCAGCCTGGATATCTGCATCAAGATTCTGGAATCCGGAGCAGGTCAGGCGGTGCAGATCCTGGGAGGGATAATCTGGCAGTTCCGCAGGCTCCACGCCCTGCGTCTGCTTTTGGACAGCAACTTCAGCGAACAGGAAGCCCTCAACCGGGTCAACATCCGGGGCAAACGGAACGGGCAGATCAGCCTGCAGGGAGCAGCCAACTACAGCTCCGAGGATCTGGGCCGTATTCTCGCCCTCCAGGCCCGCTACGACGGGCTCCTGCGAAGCACTCCCGCCGAAGCCCATTCCCATGTATTGAGCATGTTTTTCTACTACGCCGTCGCCCGCAAGGGTCTGGAAGAAGAGCCGGTTCTGCCTTAATTTCCGGAATCCGGTTTCTTCGCCGAGAATTCCGCCACCACCCGTTCCGCCACCGCTTCCGGAAGCCGTCCACGGTTCCGCAGATCCTCGTAACTGGCCGCGGACAGCCCGTCGATACCTCCGAACTCCTGAATCAGCGCGGCAGCCCGGCGCTCTCCGATTCCGGGAATACCCGTCAAGCGGCCCAGATGCAGATCAGAGCTCCTCTGACGGCGGCTCAGGGAGGTGGCGAAACGGTGGGACTCGTCCCGCACCGCCTGCAGGACCTTCAGGGCCTCCGCGGTCTCCGGCAGACTCACCGGATCACTCCGGCCGGGAAGAAAGATCTCCTCATTCTTTTTCGCAAGACCGATTACCGCGACCTCCTCAAGACCCAGCCCCCGGATGATTTCCAGTGCCGCATTGAGCTGACCCTTACCGCCGTCGATGACTACCAGGTCCGGACGGGGAAGACCTTCATTCAGCACCCGGGTATAACGCCGGGCCATGGCCTCCCGCATGGCCTGAAAATCGTCGATTTCACCTTTTAAACTGCGTATATTGAAGGAGCGGTAGTTCTTCTTGTCAGGGTTCCCGTTGTAGAAGGAGACCAGAGAAGCCACGGTATGCTTTCCCGCCAGGTGGGCGATATCAAAGCCCTCGATACGCCGGGGCAGACTCCCGAGTCCCAGTACTATACGAAGTTCCTCCAGGGCAGGCAGATTGGCCGAGGCCTTCTGTCTCTTCTGGACATCCATGGAGGCGTTCTCCAAGGCCATGTGCACGATGGATCGATGCCGCCCTTCCTCCGGGACCTCCACGGAGCATTCAGTCCATCCCTGGGAGCTGAAAAATTCCCCCAGAAGAGCCTTGTTGACCCGGTGGGAGAGATAGATGATCTCCGGTGGCCGGTGGTCCGGGGTATAATACTGCAGGAGAAAATCGAAGAGGAGCTCTTCCTCGTCCTGGGGACTCACATTGCCGTAGAGCTCACGGCCCACCAGCTTGCCTCCCCGCATCTGCATTACCGCGAAGGATGCAAAGCGTCCCGCCGTTGCCACCGCAAGGTAGTCCCGGGATTCCTCCTGGAAATCCTGGACCTGCTGTCCCTCCTCGACGCTCACCACCGCGGCGATGGAATCCCGCAGGGAGGCGGCCTTTTCGAACTTGAGGTCCGCAGCAGCCTCTTCCATCTCCGCCTTCAGATCGGAGATCAGCTCCTCCGTTGCCCCGGAGAGGAGTTTCCTCACCCGGTCCACCTCTCTGGCGTAATCCTCCCGGCTGATTTTTCCGACGCAGGGGGCCCTGCAGCGGCCGATGTGATAGTAGAGGCAGGGAGTATCCCGTTTTTTCAGCTTTCCTTTGCACTTTCTCAAGGGAAAGAGCCGCTCGATGAGTTCGAGATAGCGGTCGACACTGCGGGCATCCGGATAGGGACCGAAGTATTCCGAACCGTCCCGCACAATCCGGCGGGTACGGAAAACCCGGGGAAACTCATCCGCGGTAATCCGTATTACCGGGTAGCTCTTCCCGTCCTTGAGGTTCACATTGTAGCGGGGTGTCCACTGCTTGATCAGGTTGTTTTCAAGGACCAGGGCCTCGTACTCGTTGGCAGTTACGATGTATTCGATGGAGGCGATACGCTGAACCAGGAAGCGGGTCTTGATGTCCTTTTCCCCGATAAAATAGGAACCCGCCCGCTTGCGCAGGTCCACCGCCTTGCCCACGTAGATGACCCGGGAGGAGGAATCCTTCATTATGTAGACCCCCGGGCTGTGGGGGAACTCCGCAACCTGTTCCTTGAGATCGATCAGCCGTTCATCGTCGCCGCGTTCCTTCATAAATCGGGATAAAAATACTCCATTTTCAGGGAAGAAAAAAGCCGTCCGAAGAAGATCTCCGGACGGCGGTGATTCAGTTCGGGCAATGTCAGCCCTCTTCTGACCAGAAGCGTTCGGTAATGATCTTGTCCTCGGTATAAAAATTGACAATCGCCTTGCCCTGGGCCTTGATGTCGGCGAACTGGGAGTTCTTCATACCGCCGAAGGGAAGGTAGGCCACCGGAGCGGGAATCCCGACGTTCACGCCGATCATGCCGGCCTTGACCTCGATCTTGAACTTCCGGGCGAACCAGCCGTTCTGGGTGTAGATGGAGGCGCCGTTGCCGTACTGGTGATCGTTGATGATGCCGATTGCCTCGTCCAGGCTGTCGGCCTTCAGAATGACCACCACGGGTCCGAAGATCTCGGTCTGGTGGATCTGCATTCCCGGTTTGACCCCGCCGAAAACCGTGGGACCGATATAGTAGCCCTTCTCGTATCCCGCGACCTTGATATCCCGGCCGTCCAGGAGCAGTTCGGCCCCCTCCTTGACCCCCGTGTCGATCATCCCCAGGATAAACTCCTTCGCTTTGGCGGAGATTACCGGTCCCATTACCATGCTCTCGTCGGCCACCGCCGGATCGAGGGGATTGGTGGTGATTACATCCCTGGCTGCCCTGACGAACTCTTCGGTCACCCTGGCGTAGGTATCGTCCCCGACGCAGACAATGGCGGAGGCAGCCATGCAGCGCTGTCCTGCACAACCGAAACAGGAGGTGATCATGTTCCGGATAACCTCGTTGAGACGGGCGTCCGGCATGACCACCAGGTGATTCTTGGCGCCCCCCATGGCCTGGAAGCGTTTGCCGTTCTCAGCGCACTTTCTGGCCATCAGCCTGCAGGTGGGAGTGGACCCCACCAGGGAGACTCCCTGCACCAGGGGATGTTCCATGAAGGCATCCGCCACAGTCCGGTCACCGTTGATGAGGGTATAGACTCCCGCCGGAAGTCCCGTCTGATGGATCAGCTCGGTAATGAAGTTCATCGTGTTCGGCACCTGTTTAGAAGCCTTGACGACGAAGCTGTTTCCCGTGGCTATCGCATAGGGCAGAAACCAGAAGGGGACCATGGCGGGAAAGTTAAAGGGAGCAATCATACCAAAAACCCCCATGGGAAGACGGATCACCTCTCCGTCGATCTCGAAGGAGGCCCCGATCAGCTTGTCGCCCTGCTGCATCACCGGCATGCCGCAGGCCACCTCGACGTTTTCGAAAACCCGCTTCATCTCCGCCCTGGCGTCAGGCAAAGACTTGCCCATCTCCTCCACCAGAATGCGGCTGATCTTCTCCTCGTTCTCCTCCAGTAAATCCCGCAGCTTGAAGAGGTAGCTCACCCGCCTGGAGACGGGAACATCCTTCCAGGAAAGATAGGCCTCGTAGGCTGCTTCAATCGCCCTGTCGGTCTCCTGCCGCGGGGTCAGGGGGACCTGGGAGATCACCTCTCCGGTGCTCGGGTTTTCAACATCCAGGTAGGACGCGCCGGCGGGATCCACCCACGCGCCGTTTACATAGTTCTTGAGTTTACGGACTGCCATTATTTTCTCCTACTCTCCTTGAATATCTGGATCAGACAACATAAGATCCCGTATCATCTGCAACAGTTTATCATAACCTTCAATAAAAGATCTCAAAGTTCTTCTAGTCGCTCCAAAAGATTCAAATTCCTCTAGAGTTAATCCCTCTTCATCATAAGCTTTTTGGAAATCCGGGAATTTTCTGTACAGTTCATCGATGATTCTATCATCAACAGGATCATCTATTCTGTCCTTAACCGTTATATCAGAAGAATTAAATTTTTTCTGCCATCCATATGGAATAGTCATGGATAATTCTCCACCGATAAATTGTGACCAATGCATATGGTTTCGATAAGCTGCCGCCAATAAACGGGAAGAATAACCACGTTCTTTAAAAATTTTATAAGCCTTTTTTAGAGTTGCCACCCCTGCCCATTCAAAATAACCAGGATCGGTAATAATCCCTTTGCGATCAGCAACGATTTTTAACCAATCATCAAGGCGTCCTACCATGATTGTGCAAATAGGACTCATTGTCGAGCTATCTATCCCTTCCTTTGCTCTGCGTGAGATTCCTCTTTCCACAGCTTCTGCAACCGCAATACTCTGGGGTACGGTAAAACACACCGTAGCGTTTATGCTTACACCTTTATACGTAAGTTCTTCTATAGTCTCGATACCGGCCTTTGTAACCGGAATCTTTATGTTATTATTTGGATAGAGAGAAGCAAAATGAATTGCTTGGTCGACCATAACCTCTGAGTTTCGAAAAAATCTTGGGTTGGTTTGAATTGATAATCTCCCTTTTTTTCCATTACTCTTTTCAAAAATAGGATGCAGCAGGATTGCTGCCTTCATAGTCATTTCTTCTATGATTCGCCACGCTAATGTTTCCTCATCGGAATCAGATGATTCATCAATCAATGCTTTTAACCTGGGTTTCCATTCTTCAAACTCCGCTTTAAGCACATTCCCAACGATAACAGGATTGCTAGTTCCACCTACTGCTCCATTTTCAATGGCATAGCTCATTTCATTAACCGAGCATGAGTCGTTCCAAAAATCCGTACATGTTGTCTCTGCCATTTCATGGAGCGGTCCATACAATTTAGCATCTTTCATAATTACCTCTCTTTATTTTATAGCCCTATAAACTGCTTATAAGGCAATTTCTGGTACAAATTATTATGTGTCGTTGTTTTTATATAATCCAGAGGCAATTATACCCTCTAAGGTTTCCATGGCCTGAGCAACTGTAGTTCTTTTTTGGATTTTTCTGTTACTTTTATTATTGTCTGATAATTTATACATATCGCAATTATAATCATCATTATTGACATAAATTCATCTTCCCCAAGGAAAATCACGACACAAGCATTATTATTCCGGTCATACCGAGGACAGCCGATATTATAGGTTTGACATTAAACTTACTAAAATAATTGTGAGCCGCATCGCCAATCCATATGCCAAGAAAAAGAAATGGTATCAAAATTGCTGTATCTCGAAAATTTTGCACAGTAAAAGAGCTTGATATAAAGTAGTTGAGTATTAGAATGGTATTGAAGGTTATCCATAATAAGCTAAGAGTAGATCGAAAGGAACCAAAATCCTTTATAGCTGAGGCAGTGTATAAAACAATCAGAGGTCCTCCTGAGGCAAAAGCTCCGTGTATTACTCCACCAAGTATTAGCAAGGCATACAAACTCCATCTTTTAACTACACTGAAATTATTGATTAGAATCTTGGTTCTATGGGAATTTTTAAATTTTATTATTTTGACTTCAATTAGATTTTTGATAGAGATTATTATAATAAAAATCGCAAGTGCTTTCTGGAGGAAAGAAGCCTGGAATATCCTGAATATAATTATCCCAAATGGCAATCCAATGGAAACGAAGGCAAGAATAATTAAATATTGCCGGAAAACAATCCTTCTCCAATGTAGACATACAATATAAAGAGAGAGAATCCAAGATAAAATCGCTAACGTCGGTATTGCCGCTTTCAGACTAATGATCTGAGATAGAAAAGGTAAAGCCAGAACTGTCGAACCAAATCCTGTAACAGTTTGAACCAGATGTGTAATTAACACAATAGAACCAGAAGCCAAGATCTGAATAACAGTCATATTACCTTTCTCTTGATAATTGAACGTATAAGCTCAAGATCTATTGGAATAATATTATTATTCATTTTGGGATCATCGAGACAAGCATCAAACGCGGCAAAAGAATCTCCTCTACCATTCGGATGGAACTGGCTTACCATTGCGTTTTCAAGACTGTCAAAATCAGAACCCAAACCCAAATCCGAACGAAGCCTTTTAATCGCAACTCCTAGCTTTTTTACTGCGTTATTTATATTACTGCCATCCGCAATGCTCAGCTCCCTTGCAATACGAAAGAGTTTATTAGCAACATACTCATTTTTCGAGTTAATATCATACACAGCGTCAGTAAAGAAAGCACATGCATAACCATGGGGTACATGCCACATTTCAGATAGAACAAATGAAAGTGCATGAATAGCAGCTGTTCCAGTCTTATCAAATGCTATCCCAGCTAAGTTTGCTCCACACAATAGCGAATATCGCTCGTTTGCTCCAGGATATCGTTCTTTTTCACTATCAGCGGCTTCTTTCCAAGCTTTTCGGATACTGTTATATATCCTTATAAACGCTTGTTCTGCGATACTATCAGAAACTGCTGAAGCATTCTTATTCCACAGAGCCTCTAAAGCATGGGTTAAAGCATCAAAACCAGTGATCGCTACCAAGAAAGCTGGCAAAGAAGAAACAAGCTCTTCGCACAATATGGCTGCATTTGGACGCAGGAGATCAGAAGCTAACGTATGTTTTCTACCACATCCTGATGTGTATACACCGAACCTTGTAACCTCTGACCCTGTTCCTGTGGTTGTGGGAACAAGTACAAGAGGAATCCCATTTTTTAATACTTTTCGTATCGCATCCCTTCCAAGATACTCATCAAGTTTTCCTTGATTGATTAGAAGCATGGCGACAGCCTTTGCTGAGTCAAGAGTCGAACCGCCACCGATGCCAATAATCAGATTTGGTTTTAATTTCTTTGCAGACTCAACCATTATGTCTATATCTCGGCATTCAGGATTAGGTACAATTCTATCTAAAACAGTTATCTCCTTTTCTATTGAAAGTTTATCCAATACTGTTTCTATAACAGGGTCGCTTCTCGGATCTTTGATAATTAAGATCGGTCCATCATTAGCGTCCAAATATAATAAAACCCGATTAATAACATCCAAAGAAAAAGTCTTTGTTTCGACAATTTGTACTTGACTTGCCAGGAATTCGATCATTAAAGAACCCTATCTCATAGTCCTGGTCTCAAGTTCAACAACTTGATTAAAAGCATTAGTAAGGAAATCTTTCTTGAACTCCATTTTCTGAGTGAAGGATACCGAAAGCCATGCTTCTACTATCTGTGTTGCAAGAAAAGGGGCTGTTATCCACCCTCCCATAGTGATAATATTAGCATTATTAATAATCTTAGATCGCTCTGCAGCAAAGACCCCATCCACAACACAGGCATAAATCCCTTTATGCTTGTTGGCTACAATTGCCATTCCCTGACCAGTACCGCATATCAGAATACCTTTATCCGCCTTTCCCTCTTGGATACATTCTGCTACCTTTGGGGCTTGGATGAAATATGGCTGAGGGTGTTCTTCATCCTCTATTCCAAAATCAATAATATTAAGGTCATCTTTTTCTTTCAGATAATCCACAACTGCATTCTTAAGAGGAAAGCCGGATAAATCTGACGCAATAGCGATTGTATTTTCCTTTTTCACATAGCACTCCTATGTAGTACCGCCTGTATAATTGATTCATGACTCAAGCCATAATTCATCTTCAACCATTCTTCTGTTCCAACCTGCCCAAATAAATCATCAACTCCAATTCTGACTAATGGTACAGATAGTCCATTTTCTGCTATCAACTCTGCAACTGCACTACCTAGTCCATTTTTTTTCTGATGATTCTCGCAGGTTAGTACAATTTTAGATTCTTTAATCTCTTTAAGTAACAAATCCTCATCAAGAGGTTTTAATGAAAGAACGTCGATCACAGAAACGTGAACCCCTCGTTCTTCGAGTTCATTGGCAGCCAAAAGAGCCTCGTTCAGCATAATACCACCCAAAGCCAATAAAAGGACTCCTCCTTCTCCACCATTCTTTACTATTTTTGCTTTACCAATTTCAAAGGTTTCATCTTCTTTATACAGAACAGGTAATTCCTTCCTGTATAGACGAAAATAGACAGGCCCTGGATAATCTATCACAGATCTCAATAACCCAATGCATGAAACAGGATCTGAAGGTTCAATAACAGGGAGCCCTGGAATTATTCTCATTAATCCCAAATCCTCGAAGGGCATATGGGTTCCGCCATTAAAGGCCGCAGCCACACCAGGATCTGTGCCAACAAGCTTAACTCCAAGTTTCGCGTAGGCTGCCGATATAAAGAATTGATCAAATACACGTCTTGATGCAAAGCAGCCAAAGGTATGCGCAAAAGGTATTTTGCCTACAGAAGCAAGGCCTGCAGCAATACCTATCATGTTTGATTCAGCAACTCCGGCATTTATTTTTCTATCTGGATAACTATCAGCAAAAGACGCGGTTGCTCCTGCTTTTCCGAGATCAGCATCTAAGAAAACAATGCGTTTATCTTTCTCAGCTGTTTTAAGAAGTTCATCCATGAAAACAGTTCGCATATCCATAGCTTCTACACTCCTATTCCTCGCCTATCTTAGTTCTCTATCTAATGCTTCTAAGGCGTCTTTTAACTGAGCTGGACTTACTGACATATTATGACTATTAAGATCACCCTCAGCAAATGAGCATCCTTTTCCTTTAATTGTATCAAGGATTATCATAGTAGGCTTTTCCTTGCTATTTCGTGCAGAGCATATAGCCGAATCAATGAGTTCATGATCATGTCCATCAGCCCTTAGAACATTCCACCCAAAGCTTTGCCATTTTCCTTCAATATCACCTAGATCCATAACCTCTTGAGTAGGTCCATCAATCTGCATTTTATTGTAATCTGTAAATGCGATAAGTCGTTTGAGCCTGTATTGTGAAGCAAACATAGCAGCTTCCCAAATTTGTCCTTCGTCAGTCTCACCATCTCCAATAATGCAGTATATCCATCCATTTATCCCATCTATTTTATATCCAAGAGCCATCCCACAAGCTGCTGACAACCCTTGACCAAGTGAACCTGTAGTCATATCTATTCCAGGGGTTAAATTCCGATCGCAATGGCTGGGCAGCCGAGTTCCCCCACAATTAAGAGTTAGCAACCACTCCTGCGGGAAAAAACCAACCAGAGAAAGCGTTGCATAAAGAGCCGGTCCAGCGTGTCCCTTCGAAAGTACCAGCCGGTCACGATCTATTTTTGATGGATTTTGTGGGTCGCAATTTATCCAACGTCCATACAAGACTGCAAGAGCATCAATAATGGACATGGTACCTCCGACATGCCCTACCCCAAGATTTCCTATTCCCTGTAAAGCCAACTTCCGTATTTCTGTAGCAAATCTTACAGATTCGCCGATCTCAGTGGCAGTCACCTCAACAACTCCTATTTTTATAAGATTCTCATCACTGTAAAGAAACGCTTTCTTTTTATTTTATAGCTCCCATCGTCATCCCTCGTATTACATATTTTTGCAGGAAAATGAACGCGATGATAATCGGGAGACTAGCAAGGGCTGAAAAAGACATCATTGTGGTCCAATCTGTAACAAATTCAGAAAGTAAACTGTAAATAGCAATAGTTAAAACCCTGTTGCTCCATGATTCAACAACAATCATCGCAAAAAGGAATTCATTCCAAGCCAAAAGGAATGTATATAAACCTGTACCGACCATTGCAGGGAAACTAATTCGAATCGTTACGCGCCATAACGCCCCAAGTCGTGTACATCCGTCAACCATTGCCGCTTCCTCAAGCTCGATGGGCAGTTCCTGAAAATAATTCCTGAGCATTAAAATGGAAAAAGGCAGGCAAAAACTAAGATACACTAGAATAAGAGATAGGAGATTGTCATAAAGACCCAGTTTTACAACGACCTGGAAATATGGCAATGACAGCAATACTAACGGGAAGGTCTGAGTAGCAAGGAGAAAAAGGATTAAAGCTCTTTTCCCGCGGAAATTAAATCGTGCAAGACCATATCCCGATAAACTTCCAAAAAAAAGAGCAAGTAAGGTAACAGTTAAAGAGACAAAATAACTGTTCCAAAAGCATCGTAAATATCTCAAGTTAGTTAAAACTTTTTTATATGAATCAAATGTGAATTTTTCGGGAATCCATGTCGGTGGAATCTTCAATACTTCAACATTCGGTCGGAAGGAAACAGTGACCATCCATGCAACTGGAAGTAGAAGGACTATACCAAAAGAGAGGAGTACAGCATAAAGAGTAAGACGGGAGATTTTCCGTTGAACCCTGTAAGATGACTTAATCATTCCCAGTCTCTCCTTTTTTTAAATTACGTATATAGAAAGTACTAAATATCAACATTACCAGGAACATTATAACGGCCTCAGCGGCAGCATATCCCCATTTGAGAGATCGGAAAGCAAGGTTATATATATGAGTAGTCATGACCTCTGAACTATTCATAGGACCGCCGCCTGTCATGGCAAATATGATATCAAAATGTCTAAAAGTCCAAATTATATCCAATAATCCTACAGTAAACATTGTCCCTTTCAGTGCAGGGATTGTGATGTAAAAGAAACTTTTAATTGGAGATGCCCCATCAATTCTGGCAGCTTCATACAGCTCATCAGGGATCCCTTGTAATGCAGCCAGTAACATTACCATCGTAAAAGGATAACCTCTCCAGATATTTACTACTGTAACGGATAATAACGAAAGATTTGGATTCCCAATCCAGTTGATGCTCTGGCCGCGTCCACTTAGGAGATTAAATGACGTCAGTAAACCATTCAACATTCCGAAAGGGTTATATATGAGTATCCAGATCATTGCGGCAACTGTGGGTGCCAAAAGCCAAGGGATTATCAAAAAACCTCTGAACAAACTACGAATATTAGAATTGATATGTTGATTTAGGATCAAAGCCAGGCTCAGTCCGATAAGGAAATGAAATATCACACTGTTTATGGTAAAGTAACTTGTCTGTAATAAAGCTTTCCAGAAAACAGGATCAGAAAAAAGTTGAATATAATTTGATAATCCGATAAACTCTCTTTCCAGAAGATTCCCTTGAAAAAAACTCAGAACCATTACTTGAATTAGTGGATACACTAAAAGTACAAGTAAAATAATAATGCCGGGTAGAACAAAAAAATATGCCTGCATTTTCTTAAGAGTAAAAAATTTATTGCTACGCAAAATGCCTGTTTCGACCATAAATCTACCTTCTAATTTACAATATGCGGGACCATAGTCTTACAGCCCCGCATATTGGCGATCAATTTACTTAGAAATTAGTTCTTCCCATTTTATAGCTGCATCATCAAGTGCTTGTTTTGCGCTCTTTTTTCCATCAACAAAGTTCTGCACTTCTATAGTCATGATTCGATTAAGTTCAACCTGGTATGGAAGATGAGGAATTGCCATAGCATTCGGAAGTCCCATCTGTTCGATAAAAACTTTCATATATTTATTTTCTTTTACAAAAGGTTTATCGGCTACAATCTTGTTTCCTGGCAAATCACCTGTTGCTCGACACCAGATTTCTCCGCCTATCGGACCGGAGATAAACTTAACAAGTTCCCAGGCTCCCTCTAATTTCTTTTCATCCTTTGCCGTACTCGAGGGTATGGCAAACAATGATCCTCGTACTATGGTTCCGTTTGTCTCTCCCCAAGGAAGAGTAGTAATTCCGAAATCCTTATCAGGATTCAGGTTTTTTTGTATTGCTACTCCCCAAGGGCCTTCAAACATCATAGCTATATTCCCAGCGGCAAAATTCCCACGTTTTTCCTTTTCACCATTCTGAAGAATACCCGGAACAGAAGTTTCGCTCTCAACCATCAGTTCCTTATAAAACTCAAGAGCTTTTACACCAGCGTCACTATTAAATACTGGCTTATTGTTTTCATCGACGATCTTTGCCCCAGCTTGAAACATGAGAGGGTAGATATCATACGTCATATTCGTAGGAGGTTCTGTTGCAAGAGTTCCGGTGAACGCATACTGGTTCTTTTCTGGTTTTGTAACCTTTTTAGCTATTTCCGTCAGTTCAGCCCAACTTTTCGGGGGCTGACTGATCCCCTCCCGTGCAAAAATATCCGTATTATAGTATAGGGCTACACAACCTGCATGCAGAGGTAGAGAATATCGTTTACCCTCAACCTGCATCTTAAACGCATCATAATACTGATCAAGAAAATTGGCCGGTTCTTCAGCGACAAGAGGGTCTAGAGTAGTTATGATCTTGGACTGTGCAAATTCTCCAACCCAGTCTACCTGAACAAGGATAACTTCCGGTAACTGTTGCGCCTGCGCTAATGTAACAACCTTGTCATGAAAACCATTAAAAGGATGATCGACAAGGGTCAGAGTGAAGTCTGGATTGGCTTTCTCAAATTCTGCTTTAAGCTCATCCATAACCTCTTGACCAACTTCTGTTGTTTTCCACTGCATCCATCTGATCTCTGTCTTTCCATCCGCAGTAGCTTCCTGTCCCCCGCCAGCCCAGACGTTCCCAATGGCAATCGTAATAATTATTATTACAGCCACAGTTCTGAGTTTTTTCCTCATGTATGCCTCCCGAACAATTTTTTTTACAATTCTCATAGTTAAGAACTGCACTGTTAGAAGAATAAACCCAAAATTCTGGATTCACAATTGTACCAAAGTACGCAATTGGTACTAATCCATAGAGTACTTAAGTACCTACGCAAGAAAATAAGTTACTTTTATGTTGTTCCGTGTTATAAATATTGATGTGAAGAGTGCTTTTTCAGCGGAAAAAGTCATTTGTCTAACCGCGTTATTAGGCTATTCCGTAGCTGCTTTACTTTTTCTATTCAGTCCACGAATAATACTATTACCAAAATACTGGGTTCAACAGGTACTAGTATTACTCATCATCGATTGCGGTTTGTCTATGATTCTATACCGGACAAAAAACTCAGTCGGCATAATCTGTATACTCTTATTGGAATACGCAATACTTTTGCTCATTAGTTACCCTGAAAGTGACGACCTACAGATTGCGACTGTGTTAATGTTCGTTCTTATTAGTGAGTCAAATTTCAAACTAAAAGGCTTTTCAGGATTCTTTCTTTCTGTAATCTTTATAGGAGTATTCGTAATAAGCCGACCTTCCGAACCTATCTGGTCATCAAACTTTTTTACGCCATCAGCAACGGATTTGATTGCCTTTTGTTTCTTTAGTCTTTTTACCTCCTCTTTAACAACTCTTCTCCACATGTATCAATCGATAGCAGTGCGAGAAATGCAGACGATTAAACAACTGGAAAATAACATCCATAAATTGACAAATGTAAATATCGATTTTCAAGATTATGCAGCGGCAATCGGTTTTCAATCCATTGAAAATGAACGAAAAAGAATCTCACGGGAAATCCATGATACAATTGGATATTCCCTTACAAATATAATAATGATGATGGAAGCAGCTTCAGATATTACTCCACAAGATTCTGAAAAGCTCTCATCTCTTATAGAAATCACAAGAACCCAGGCTCAGATGAGTCTGCAGGAAACTCGGCGTGCTCTTCGTGAGCTTCGAATAAATGAGCAAGAACAAATTTCTGGACAAAAGGCGATTAATAAACTTATTACAATCTTTGAGAAAGTAACAGGTGTTGAGGTTTCAATCGAATATGGAAATATACCATTAGTACTACCAGACGAGGTAAATAGTTTTTTGTATAGAATGATTCAGGAAGGGCTAACAAATGCATTTAAGCATGGTAAGGCAACCAGAATCTCAATTTATTTTTGGATGACCGAACAAAAGATTTTATATATCCATGTCCGCGATAATGGAATAGGAGACACAGGGGAGATAATTGAAGGAATTGGCATTGCAGGAATGAAGGAACGAGCAGAGAAATTACACGGTAAGGTAGAAGCGCGGTACGTATTCGATGGTTTCCAGTTATTTGCAGAAATTCCGCTTTAATTAAATTGTTAATCAAACTATTAGGGGTGCAATATCGTGATGGATTCTATTCGGGTATTGATGGTCGACGATCAGTTACTTTTTGTTGAGAGTCTGAAGGCAGTAATTGAAACGAGAGCAGATGATATATCCATAGTTGGAATAGCTAGTGACGGAAATGAAGCAATAACCATGGCCGAGCATTTTCGACCTGATGTTATTCTCATGGATGTGCGTATGCCTTCGTTGGACGGGGTAAAAGCAACCAGGATTATACATGAAAGATTTCCGGATATCCAGGTAATGATGTTAACAACTTTCGATGATGATGAATATGTTTGCGAAGCTCTTTCCTGTGGGGCAGTCGGCTATCTTTTGAAAGATATTCCGCCAAGTGAGGTAATTGCATCAATTCGAGCAGTTAAAGAAGGGTCGGTCTTAATTTCTGCTTCAGTAGCATCTAAAATCATTCGGATAATTTCTTCTAGTCATATTAAAGAAGAACATGAAAAGAATAGCGAAAAATTACCCGATGAACTAAAAGACCTCAGCCACAGAGAAAGGGAAGTACTTGTTCTCTTATCAAAAGGTTTGAACAATAAAGAAATTGCTGACCGTCTGTTTTTAGCGGAGCAAAGTGTTAAGAACCTTGTGAGTGTAATTTATTCAAAAATTGGTACTCATAGCAGGCTTGAAGCTATGCGCATCGTAATGAAGACAAATCTTTTTGATTCCGACCCCGATAACGATTAACTTAATCCTGGGAATCAGGATTTCAAAGCTTTGCTCAGTAATAGAATAGTGTCCATCCAATGTTGGAGTTCGGCGACTGCTTTTTCCAAGTCCGACAGCTCTTCGTCCTGGTGAGCAATATAATGGTTCCTAAAATCATTAACCCGGCTCACTGCCTGGAGCATATGCTTAGCACCGTTGAAGTCGAACACCTTTCTCACAGCCGAAAAGACTCCTCCGATCTCCAACGTATCTTCCAAGGCAAACTGCAGACAGTTCCGAAGTAATCCCGTCGGGGAGAGGCCGTTCCCGAAGACAATAGTCCGTTTGAGGTTGTATCCAAGCTGTTCGATCCGTTTCTGTTCTCCGTGTTCAAGGTCCGGAGGTAGCTTCGGAGTAAACCACCGCTTTTGATCCTCCACGGATCGTGGCAGGAGAGGCTCCAGCTGTTTCTGTACCACTCGGGTGCATACGTCGTCTATGGGGCCAAGAAGAGCGGTGAACGCCGGAGCGTAGCTCTTCGATTTCTTGTTGGCGAGGAACTCGGCCAGTTGTCCTGCCTGGACGACGGCATCCTTGTACCGGTCAGGAAGATACTGGAGGGTTTCTTCGGCGACCCACTTCAGGGTTTCCTCCTCTTCCTCGTCGTAGGGTTGCGCCTGTGCGAAAAGCGGCAAGTCGGGCATCCGTTCTTCGTCCAGGAGGGACTGGAGGCTCGGTTCGCACGCACGTGCAAGGGCTGATATCTCTGTAGCCGTTGAGCGTTTGTAGACCCCCTCCTGTATGTAGAGGTACTGCCATTTGGTACCAATCTGAGAAGCGGACTCGCACCAGGCTACCGCAGCTCGGGCTTTGCGGGGTACATCCCGGTCTTCCCTGCCTTTGGTCTCAACGAGAAAGTACGTTCCAACCTTGGTGCGGACGATGAAGTCCGGAGTGTAGAAGGCCAGCATCCCGGATCCCGCAATGTAGTCGATCCGGAGGCACTGGGGACCGGCATTCTTGGCGAAAGCGGCGACATCCGTTGCCTGGGTATCCGTAAACTGAGCAAAGCCGAGCTCGAGGCTGCGGTTGCAGGGAACGAGGTTGAATGGCGTGCGGTCCGCCTGGATTGTCGGATGCTTCTCACTGTGAGTGACCTGATAGGGCTTCCACTCCGAGAGCTTCATGGCATCCGGCAGATGCGACCGTTCCTGCCGCTTCGTGATCCGGGATCGGATAAGAGGTACGAACACAGCCCTGACATGCTCGGCAACGTCGGAATCGCCGATCCGGTTGGCGAGCTCCTGATCAAAGATGCTTGTCGGATTGTCGAACAGCACTGATTCGAAAAAGTGCTGAAGCAGGGGTGCCAGTTGCTTGTGCAAGCCCCGGACCCGGCAGACTTCTTCGAGCTCACGGGTGTAGTAGGAAATTGCTCCGGCACCATTGCTTAGGAGCGGGAGGTGAAGCTTCATCCGTTCGACGACTTCATTGGTAAGGAGTTGTCGTCCCTCGTACTCCAACTCCGTTGACGTAACACTTCCAAGGGGTAGCTTCGTGTACTTCGACTTCAACCACTCCTGCTCGATATCCTTCTTGGACAGACCGGAGACGTCGGCAACGGTCCGATAGCCGGGTGCCAGGCTTGGAACCTCGAGTTCCAACTCATCCAGGTCCTTATCCGGGTTATCGACATCCGGAAAGATCGAAACGGTGGTGCGAGGAACCTTCTCGGCGTCGACCTCGTCGATGAACAGCCCTTCCTGCTGAAGCTCCTGCCGATAGAGGGAGGTGAACTTGGGATGATCGACGATCGTCAGCATCTCGTGTGCGCCGGAGCTTCCCGGAGGCGTCATTCGACGCAGACCGCGCCCCATTGTCTGTTCAGGAAGGATGTTGGCCTTGGAACTGTACGGCCTCAACGGAACGATCGTGGTAACGTTTCTGACGTCCCATCCTTCACGAAGCATCAGGACAGACACGATGCAGCGATAGGGGCTTGAGTTCTGATCGAGCTCTCGGCTGAGTTTGCGAAGCTCATTGAGATCGTCGTCACTGATGTCCTTCTCGGATTCCTCAAAGACGTAGTAGGCGCTGTCTCCACGCCCCTTCTTCTTCAGCTTGCCCTTGAGGTTTGTGTGAAGGTTGATCGTACGACCGTTGAGCTCTTCAAAGGTGGGGTCGGTGTTGAGCCGTTGCGCGATCTGGTCGGCTTCCGTCGTATCGGAACACATCACGAAGAGCAATGGCTTCTTACCGCTTTGCTCCCATTCTTCTTTGCTCTTCTGCCATCGACCGTAGCCGAGGCGTAGATGAGTGTCGTATCGGTAGGCTGCATTGTCTGATGCGCCTTCATTGAGTGCCTGGCTGGTCCGTCCAATGATCGGCGTCTTGACGATACCGGAATCAACGGCTTCTCCCAGGGGCGTGTCACAGATGATGTGCTTGAAGAGCTGGCCCTTGTTGTCTTTGGGCGTGGCGCTCAGATCGATCTGTGCAAAGATACCGGTGCCACCGGATTGCTCGATGGAAGTGTGAAGGTAGGCGATTGCCTCGCTCCAGGCCGAACCGGGGTCCCAGACGTGGTGAGCCTCGTCGTTGAGGACCATAATCGTACGCTTACCAGCAATACGCTCCCGGAGCTCTGCACCGGAGTTAAATACCTTCGCCTTCTGAACCGTAGGACCCATGAAGGAGTGGAACTCTGCCTGCTTCTTGCCCTTCTTCTTGCTGTTGTCGTAGAGGCGATGAATATTCGTCAGGTAGATCGTCCCGCCGATACTGTCCGGAGCAGCTTCGTCCTGGAGCACAACGCTCATGTTCCAGTCGCCCTTCCATTCCGGGGGAATGAGAGGGTCGGTCTCGAAGATCTTGCCGTCACCGAAATCTTCCCGCAGACGCTCGTACACGGTGAGGTTTGGAGCGATGATCACGAAATGCTTCGCGGCGTTCGAGTAGGATTCTCGGAGGTTGTGAAAATAGCTCCACACAACCGCCAGGCTCATAATCTTGGTCTTTCCGGCACCGGTAGCGATCTTCTCCGCGTACCGTGGCCACAGATCCTCGTCAGGGGCAATACCGTAAGCGGCTTCCTTCTGCTGATCTGTTCCAAACTTCTCATAAAGTCCGCTCAATGTCGGGCTGTTGTGGATCTCGGCCAAATAGACGAGGGTCTCGATGGCTTCCCGCTGGCAGAAGTAGTAGCGGAAATCATACTCTTCCCCAGCAGGCGTGGTCTGCCGGTGGGCGCGCTGAAACCAGTACCCGAAGAGCTGGCGGGTCGTATCACTGGCTCCAGGGTAGTAGTTCTCCCGCCATTCGCTCACCTCACGTCGTAGACTCTGAACGATGGAGATCGAAGACCTGCGACGACCTGTCTTGATTTCAGATTGCCCAGCCTGCTTCCTTGCCGCTACACGATGAGAGTTGGGCTCTTCCCACGGCTCATAGAGTGGTTCGATGGCTCCAAGATTGATCCCGGCATTCGTTGATTCAGCCACTTCTCACACCCTCATACCGCAACGTCGACAGTGATACTGGTATCACATCCAAAGGTGTCCACAACCTTCACGCAGATCGTGTACGTTCCCGGCTTCTCGTATTGATGCTCTGCCTTACTGACCGTACTCAGCGACCTGTCCTTCCGGGTCCGGTAGTCCTGCCAGTGATGGTTGAAGGGACGGCTCGGATCCCAGTCGAAGTCGACAGCCCAGAAGTCGATGAAGTCGAACCCGCTTTTCACCGCGCGCTCCCTGATGGCCTCAAGCTCCTTGGTCGGAACCTCAGCCAGGGACGGCATGAAGTTGGTAAGTTTCACGTCCACCGTAGTTCCGGAAGCACTCTGCTTCACCACGGGCTCTGCCTCCAGGACGGCGACCTCCAACCACGGCGGCGGGGCAGTACGATTCCGTTCCATGATCTCCCTTGGGATTTGGATGAGTTTTAGCCGGACTCCATGCTTCTTCTCCAGGGCATTGACCGTGAGTCTGAGATCCATCTCAAACTCCCAGGAGAGGCAGTAACACTCGGAAGCCCCAGCTTGTGCGGTAGCGACGGCAACCTGTTCGGCTTCGTCGCGAGTGAAGATCGAGTCGATTTGATCCACGTGGCATAGGGCAGTACCTTTCCGTCCATGGATCAGCGGTGACGGCCGGTTCCTAGAGCCAAGGATCTCGGCCCGGAAGAATTCCAGCACGATCTTCCGGTGCTCTTCGTCGGCTCCCTCCAGATACTCCGCCTGCCACCACTGTCGTTCATAACGTCCGAGGTTGTAGACATCGAAAGCTCGGTACGGCTTCTGCTGATCTGCAAGCTCCCGTTGCACGTCGATCATGCGCTTGCGGGAGGTATGGATGGCATACCGTCCCAAGTCGGCCATTATCCAGCGGCGACCGAGCTTCTCTGCAACGGCTCCGGTGGTACCGCTCCCGCAGAAGAAATCAGCGACGAGGGCTCCTTCATTGCTACTTGCAGTCACTATTCTCTCAAGTAGTTGCTCTGGTTTTTGCGTAGCGAATCCCAATCGCTCATCTGACTGAGGAGGCACGATGCCGATGTCATCCCAAAGATTCTGAACCGCTTCTCCTTCGTTCTCGTCCAGGAAACGTCTGCGCTGGATTCTGCCACTCTTGTTTGCAGGGAATTGAAGACGACCTTCCTTATCCCACTCCTCCATCTTTGTTCGCGAAATCGCCCAGCCCTTCTCCGGCGGTTGGTACCCTTTGTATTCATACTTGAGGTTTGGCCGATAGCTCGGACTCGACAAATCTGCTATCCGATAACGTCGCCCATTCTCATCCGTGAATCGATAGAACTTGTCAACGTAGGACTGTTTCAATGGTTTCAGCGGAGTTATGAATGTGTTGGTGCTCGATTTCGTGAAAAAGAGTATGGAATCGGTCTGAGTTCCAAACTCGGTGGGTACCTTGTTTGTCTGGCCGCGGCCCGTCTTTCTCTTCCAGATAATCTCGTTCCTAAACGAAGCCCTTCCGAAGACCTCTTCGAGAATAGGCCTGATATACCCAACTGCCTGCCATCCAAGGTGGACGTAGATGCTACCGCTATCACAGAGGAGTTCACGTGCAAGAGTGAGCCGCTCATACATCATCTGAACGTAGCTATCCGTTCCCTTTCCCCAAGTGTCTCGATACGCAACCATCTCCAAGGTCGATTGGTCCTTGCCCAATGTTTCTTTCCCGTCTCCGATCGGCACGTTCATCGTGAAGTCCGCCCCTACATCAAACGGCGGATCGATGTAGATTAGGTCAATGCGTCCCCGAAACTCCTTCAGCAGACTCGCCATGACGAGCTTGTTGTCACCCCAAATCAGCCGGCTCCGAAAGTCGTCATTACGGCTTGTGGTCTTCTCGAAGTCCAGGAGAAACTCGCCGCCCTTAGAAGCCGCTTCACTCCGGGGCTGGTCGATCGTCTCGATCTTCTGCATCGGCATGGAGCTGCCGGCAACGTCAACCTCCCGGCGGTTGCCGAACTCGTCGTACTTGCCTTCCCAGACCAGCTCGGTCTTCATCGTCGAGAGCGGGTGCGGATTGTCTGGTCCCCAGGGACGGGTCGAATTTGATTTGGGCACTTTTGCAGGTACTCCCTTAACTCTATTCTATCTCACAGTACAAATTAGAATTATATTAATTAGTGTACCATAATCTCTGGCAGTCGTCGATTCGTATCTGCTGGAATATACTTCCTGCTCATCCTTCTCATTTTTGTTTCACAGTCCCTCAATGTTCATCAGTGGCCTTCCCTATCCTGTCCATCCTCCCCATCTTTGTTTCAGATTCCCATCCGGTACTCCATGTCGACTTGTATCTGACACTGGACGACATTAATTCCGGGTGAAATACTATGCGATAAAGGAGATAGAAAAATGAAAAAGATAGGAATCATAATTTGTCATAGATACCATACCTGTGCAGGGGGAAAATGCCTCCGGGCCATGCGCAACCGGGAAGGCGGCTTCTCTCTTTACAAGAATGATGAAATTGAACTTGTGGGAATCACAACCTGCGGAGGGTGTCCCGGGGGTAACGTTGAATATGCTCCGGCTGAGATGAAAAAGAATGGTGCTGAAGTCATCCATCTGGCCACCGGACTCGTAGTGGGGTATCCCCCCTGTCCGCGTATCGAATCGTTTTGCAATTTCATCCCTGCGAAATACGGATTAGAGGTGGTAATCGGTACACATCCGATTCCTCAGAACTATTTTACCACCCATGAAAAACTGGGGACCTGGAAAGGCAATGCATGGAAGGAACGTATCAAGCACGTACTTGCGGACGAGCCCCTTCGACTGGCCTATGATTGAGGCAGATAGCAAGGGATGATCGGCAAGATTCGCCACGGAGGCACGGAGATTTTTTGGAACACAGATAGACAGGACGGGAAGGATAGGATCTTAGGAAAGGAATGGAACTACGGAGACTCAGAGAACACAGAGATTATTCTATAATTCCTCTGCATCCCCGGTGCCTCGGTTGCCTTCCCTATCCTGTCCATCCTCCCCATCTTTGTTTCTGTTTTGTCTGTGCTACACTTCCGGCAGGCTTTCGGCTTCGTCCACCACGTGCTGTTCTTCATCAACCTGGTTCAGTGAAGGGGGCAGGATCAGGTTCAGAACAATTCCCACAAAGGTAGCCAGAGCAACATCGGCGAGTTCAAAATTGAGTCCTTCGGTGATGGGGAAGAAGATCTTTCCGCCGCCGATGCCGATTACCAGGATTACCGAGGTAATGGTCAGGTTCCGTTTGCAGGTATAGTCAACGCCGCTCTCAACGACGGTGCGGATACCTGCAGAGGCGATAATCCCGAAAAGCATCATACTGATTCCTCCCATAACGGGGGTCGGAATAGTCTGAATAAGGGCACCCACCTTCTGAATAAAGGAAAGCAGAACCGCGATCACCGCAGCACCGCCGATGACCCATACCGAATAAACCCGGCTGATTGCCATGGCGCCGATATTCTCACCGTAGGTTGTATTCGGCGGTCCCCCGAAAAGGGATGCCAGGGCAGTTGCCGCTCCGTCGCCGGCCAGCGTCCGGTGGATCCCCGGATTCTTGTAGAAATCCCTGCCCACAACCTTGCTCAGCACCATGGTATCTCCCAGGTGTTCGGCTATGGTGGCCATGGAGACCAGCAGGAAGGTCACGATGGGAACAATGCTGAACTTTGGAAGAACGAGTTTCGCAAAACCGAACCAGGAGGCTTCTGCCACGGGGGTAAAATCTATCAGACTGAAGGCCGGCAGAAAACTCCCCATGATCAGCGTAAACAGATAGCCCCCGGCGATTCCGATCAGGATCGGGATTACCGTGAAAAACCCTTTGAGCACGATCATGGAGACAATCGCTATACCCAGGGTCACAGCCGCGATAAGCGCGAAGCCGCCGTTGTATCCCTGGGAGGGGTCTGCAAAGGGGTACATGGCCATGTTCATGGCGGTGGGTGCCAGCTTGAGTCCGATTACGATGATGACACTGCCGATAACCACGGGAGGAAGCATCCTGTCCAGCCAGCCAGTCCCCGCCTGACGGATGATGAAGGCCACCAGCAGGTAGAAGAGTCCGACGCAGAATCCAGCGCCCAGGGCATACTCGACCCCGTAGGAAGCGCTGACGGCAATCAGGGGCGCGATATAGGCGAAAGAAGACCCCAGATACGTTGGGACCTTGCCGCGGGTTATTACAATGTACAGCAGGGTTCCGATACCCGAGGTGAACAGGGCCACAGCCGGATTCAATCCGGTAAGCAGGGGTACCAGCACCGTTGCACTGAACATGGCAAAGACGTGCTGGAAACTCAGGGGAATCCAGCGGCTTAAGGGCGGACGCTGTTCAACATCGTAAACAGGTTTGGACATGACGACTCCTTGGAATAATGGTTTTTTCTGGACCGATTCATGGAAACACTTCTTGAGGTGTGGGCAAAAAAAAAGCTTTCCCGCCGTTCGTGACAAACGACAGGAAAGCTATCTCCGAGGACCCTCGGCCCAAAAGTCCGGAAACTTATGTAGATGTTTCTTCCGTGCTTCCATAATTGAAAGCGTTTATACCCGGAAAAGAACTCCCGCGTCAAGGGGCGGACCCCGGATATAGATCTAGAGCCTGTCGATCCCCAGCATTTCCAGCTGATGGGTTATGCTGTAGCGTCCCGCAACCCGTTCAGCTCCGGCCTCGATGAAGGCCGCCGCATCCTCCAGGGTCCAGACACCCCCCGAGGCTTTAACCTTGATCCGGCCCTTTGCGCGCTGATGGAGCAGAGAAATATCGTGGACGGTTGCTTTGCCTTCGGCAAAACCGGTACAGGTCTTTACAAAATCGGCTCCCGCATTGCATATGACTTCCACCGCTTCAATCTTGTCGATATCCGAGAGAAATCCTGTTTCTATAATAACCTTTACCGTTACATCCGCGGATTTCGCTACATCCACAACGGCCCGGATATCCTCTTCCGCCTTCTTGTATTCGCCGTCCACCAGAAAACCGATGTTGATTACCATGTCGATCTCCCCGGCTCCGTCGACGATTCCCTGCTCAGCCTCCTTTACCTTGACGCTGGTCCTGGCTCCACCGGAGGGAAAGCCCACCACCACCTGGGGAGCGATCCCGGTTCCCTTCAGCTCCTCCGCCACCATGGGGATGTAGGCGGGGAAAACGGGAACCGCAGCGTACTTCATCCGTTGTGCTTCTTCGCAGGCTTTGCGGACCATCCCGGCGGTGGCATTCGGCACCAGGGCCCCGGAATAGTCCAGAATCGAGCAGATTTTTCGTATGGTTTGCAGATCTTCAGCAGAATTGGTCAGTAATTTCATGGTATCAGGCTCCTGTCCTGGAGATATAGGCTGTACTCCCTATTATCGAGGTTCGGAATCTTATCCGTCAACCAGTTTTTCCTTCGGTACACTGAGCAGTTTTGCGTTGATCGCCACAATTACCGTAGACAGGGACATCAGAATAGCCCCCACCTCCGGAGACATGATAATCCCCAGGGGAAAAAGGACACCCCCGGCAAGGGGTATCGCCACAACATTGTACCCCGTGGCCCATATGAGATTCTGAACCATCTTTCTGTGGGTTGCCCTGCCAAAGAGGATCAGGGCCGAAACATCCAGGGGATTTGAATTGACCAGGATTATATCCGCCGTGGCCGCCGCCACATCGGTACCCGATCCGACTGCAATCCCTATCTGGGCCTGGGCCAGGGCGGGAGAATCGTTGACACCGTCGCCGGTCATGGCCACATACTCCCCCTCTTCCTGAAGCTCCCGTATCTTCTCCTGCTTCTGGTCCGGCAGAACCTGGGCAAAGTATCCGTCAACTCCCAGTTCATCCGCCACTGCGGCGGCTGTCTGCTCATTGTCCCCTGTCAGTATCCAGCACTTGATCCCCCGGGACTGAAGCTGTTGTACAGCCTTGTAGGACTCCGGACGGATGGTATCCGCAAGGGCAATGGAACCGGTCAGTACCTTGTCTACAAGCAGAAATACCCTGGTTTCCGCCCCCTTGTCAGTTCCTCCCGGGACTTCAATATCCATTTCCGACAGGGCACCCGGGCTGAGGAGCATCACATTTTTCCCTTCAAGGCTTCCCCGTACCCCTTTTCCCTTGATGGCTTCAAAATCTTCAACCTCGGGTATTTTCAGTTTACGCCTTTCGGCCTCATGGACGATCCCCTTTCCAATGGGATGTTCCGAGTGCCCCTCAAGGCCCGCAGCCATGGAAACGACACGATCTTCGTCATACCCATCGGCAAAGGTGCTCACCTCACTGACCTCGAAATTTCCTTTTGTCAGGGTCCCGGTTTTATCAAAAACAACAGTGGTAATCCTGCGGGCATTTTCAAAAGCGGTCCGGTTCCGGATCAGCAGTCCGTTCTGTGCCGACTTCGAAGTGGAGACCGCCACTACAAGAGGTATGGCCAGGCCCAGGGCGTGGGGACAGGTAATAACCATCACGGTAGCCATCCGCGCAATGGAAAACTGGAGATCCCGGCCCGCAATGAGCCAGGCACTGAGGGTGATAATCCCGGCACTGATCGCGATAAGGGTCAACCAGAAGGCCGCTTTGTCCGAAAGGGCCTGCGTTCTGGATTTGTCGGCCTGGGCTTTCCGGACCATGTCGATTACCTGGTTCAGATAGTTATCTTCACCGGAACTCTCGACCCTGATCTCCAGAGAACCGTCTCCGTTGACGGAACCGCCGATAACCTCATCGCCTTCCCCCTTATCAACGGGTTTTGACTCACCCGTCAGCATGGATTCATCAAGATAGCTCTTTCCGCTGGAGACGATCCCGTCGGAAGGAATCTTCTCTCCCGGTTTAATCAGCAGGATATCTCCCTTTTCGACCTCTTCCAGAGGAATGTCCTCAACATTATTTCCATTTTTCCTGTGAGCCTCGGAGGGCATCAGCTGGGCCAGTTCCTCCAGGGCCGAAGATGCACTCAGCACCGATGACATCTCGATCCAGTGTCCGGCCAGCATGATGGCGATCAGGGTGGCAAGCTCCCAGTAGAAGGGTGTCCCTTCCAGACCAAAGCTCACTGCGGCGCTGTACAGATATGCAACCGATATGGCCAGGCCGATGAGGGTCATCATGCCGGGATTCCTGTTCCCGAGCTCATCTGCAAGGCCTTTCAGGAAGGGCCATCCGCCATACAGAAATATGGCCGTGGAAAGCAGAAAGACAAGGTAATCCGCACCGGGAAAGCTGAAACTGAATCCCAGCCAGCCCTGAATGAGCTCTGAAAGCCCGAGGACCGGGACCGACAGTACAAGAGTCCAGTAAAAACGTCGCCGGAAATCCCGTATCATCATTCTGTGGTGATCAGTGTGGGAATGATTCTTTTTCGTTCCGTGGTTTTTCGGGTTTGCTTCTGACTTCATCTTTAAAAGGTACTAGACAGGAGCAGAGAGTCAAATTTTGTCCTCCGGGGAATATGCATCGGTGCCTGTCCCCATATTTTTATACATATTTTTTCAGTAGATTATCCTTATGCGCTCCTATATACTGAAATCAGCTGAATTACACGGAGACAGGACTATGCTGACAACTCAGGAAGAGGCTCTTACGCAACTCGTTCGGACCAGCATGCTGATGTCCGAGGAGTTCCAGTTCCGCCCCCTGATATCGCGCCTGGTGGAGCAGGCCCAGGACGTTACCCAGTCCGACCTGTCTGCCTTTTATGTCTACGAGAATCCCGCAAACGCAAAAAGCAGACTGCGTCTCGGATACAAACGGGGCCGCTACGAAATTCCCAAATCCCTGAATGCCGGCAACGAGATCGTCGATTTCATAGGAGACTGCGGTGAGGCGGTGGTTCTGCTGGAACGTAAACCGAGTCCATTCCTCGGGGTCCTTCTCCATGACGAAATGAAAAGCGGAATGGCGATTCCCATAAAGACGGCCAGGGAAAAAATCGGGATACTCTTTATCAACTCCCGCAGCACCGGCTTTTACAGCCGGATACGCTTTGCCTTCGTAGAGTCCTTTACCCGGCTCGCCGGAGGCATGCTGCATAACGCCCGGCTGCTTCAGGAGACCCGGGAATACCTGCAGCGAATCGAGGAGATGGAACGCTACCAGGAGAATATCTTCTCTTCCATGACGAACCTTCTGATTACCACGGATGAATCCGGAGCTATCCATTATTTCAACCAGGCCGCGGCGGAGCGTATGAATCTTTCCCGGGAAGACATTGGACGCCGTATCAGCGATTTCTTTCACAAACGGATAGGGAAAAAGGTCATCAATGCCCTGGAAAAAACCCAGGAAAGCGGAAACGAGGTCCTTGGAATCGAAGGTATTTTCAAGGGAAATGAGAAAGAGATAGATTTCTCCCTGAACCTGTCACCCCTGAAGGGCAAGCGGGGACGACACGAAGGGCTTACCCTGCTGTTCACCGACCAGAGCCGGGAACGGGAACTGAAGGAGAACATGGAAGTCGCCAAGGAAGAGCGGCGGGTAATCAAGGACATGTTCGCCCGCTACATGTCCAACGATCTGGTGCAGCAGCTGATGGATACCCCGGACCTTATCAAACCCGGGGGAGACCAGAAGCGGGCGACCCTTTTCTTTGCCGACATCGTGGGCTACACTGCCTTTTCCGAAGGCAAGGAACCTGCTTATATTATCGAACTGCTGAACGGATTCTTCTCCGAGGCCGTCGAGGTTGTTCTGAAAAACCGGGGCTATATCGACAAGTTTATCGGCGACTGCATTATGGCGGCCTGGGGCGTTCCCCTCTTTTCAGAGGAACAGGATGCGGTTAACGCTGTTTCCACCGCGGTGGAGCTCCAGCATATGGTTAAAGACAAAAAGCGGCGGTTCTTTACCGGTGAGGCAAAGGACCTGCGTCTCGCCATCGGCATGAACACAGGCCCTCTGGTGGCGGGGAACCTCGGCAGCAGCCAGCGAATGGACTACACGGTTATCGGAGACACGGTGAACCTGGCGGCCCGCCTGGAGGGAGTCGCCGGGGCAGACGAGATTATAATTACCCAGGAAACCCTTGAGCTGATCGATGGAAAATTCAAAGTCGAAAAGCGGGAGCCCGTCCGGGTCAAGGGTAAAGTGAAACCTATTCAGATATACAATGTGACCGATTTCCGTTGAGACCGATGCGTCGGGATCATCGTTTTATACTAGGGGGATATGCATGAATATACCAGGACTCCTTGGCTCACTGCCGCTATGGATCTATATCGTCGATGCGCTTCTTGTTGCAGGAATAATTGCGGCTTTGATCTGGAGCTTTATCAGTCGTTCCATCTTCAAAAGAAGGCTGGAAAAGGCAGCCGTTGATGAAGAGGCTGCCCGGCACCTGGTGCTGGAAAAATACGATACCGGGGCTCTCATCCGGCGTTCCCGGATGATCGAAGCCGGAGCGGATAAGTACGGGGACGGACTGCTGAAAAACCTTGGGATTAGCAGGATCTGGGTAGAGCTTGTTCGGCGCCGCAAGCGGGTATCGGACATCCGGCGGGTGCTCAAATTTATCCCTGAAGAGGGGCTCTTTTACGTGTTTCTGGCAGTTCTCGACAAACCACGGAAAACCAGATATCTGACGGACTGGCTCAAGGAGAGCGGGGATCTGCTGGCCATGCGCCGTATAGCCCTTTCCGGAAAAGGTGAGGATTTCGACGGCCGCAAGGCGCTGGAGATCTTCGGGGAATACATCTCCCACATCCGTGAGATGACCGGGGATCCCGAGTGGGCCTCCCGTTATTTCGCGGTCAAGATCCTTCTGCATCACGATGACGAGCGTTCACAGCGGGCGGTCTGGGACTGTCTGCATGATACCCATGCCCTGGTACGGCGTACGGTGGCCACCGAGCTGAAGACCGACAGGGAGGATAAATTCTTCGAAGCCCTGAAAAGCCTTTTCACCGGAGATCCGGTATTCGAGGTCCGCCGGGCTGCGAAGGAGAGAATCAACCTGGACTTTGCGGATCGGGAAGTGCTGGACGTAAAAAAACTCAGCGAAGTCCAGGCCTTTCATGTCCTCGACCTGATGAATCCGGAATTCGCCCAGGACGAAAACACCGCCCTCTCCTTTCTGGACAATGACAACAAAGAACTTCGCCTGAGTGCAGCGTTCTTTCTGAGCCGCCTGGGTACACTGGACCGCCTCTTCCAGCAGGTTGATCTGGGAGACCGGGAGCTGCTGGACCGAAATTTCAAACTTCTTACCAAGGCAGCGGAAGTCGGTATTACCGGATTCATGAAGGCTGTATCTTCGAACAGCAACCCGGCGACCCTGCTGATCGCCGCACGGCTGCTTCAGAAAACAGGATCCAGAGAACTGATCAACAGTCTCGCCAGGGCAGTGTTTTCCTTCAGCGATGAGGAAAAAACTCATTCCGATAAAAAAAGACTTTACGAAGAAACCTTGAAAGCAATCAAACTGCGGGGAACCTGCGATGCAGTTCAGCTGATATGCGAGGAACTGGAGAGGCAGTCCCACAAGACCGCCTTTCTGAATCGAATCCTCCCCTCCCTCCCGGAAAGCGGAGACTTTCTTGTTGCCCCGCTCCTTGTCAGAATGCTGAAGGATCCCGATGTACCGGAGCGGGATCTTGTACGGGAAACCCTGCTGCGATTTGACGAGTGCTTTTACCAGGGGGAGATAATCGCCATTCTCAAAGCGGAACGGGAGGAATATCCCCATCAGGTGCGTATCGATGCCCTTAAGCTCCTGGCCCAGCTGAAGAAACCATACTGTCTCCAGCACGTTCTGGAAAACCTCGCAATTCTGCCCCTTGATGAAGCACGTTATTTTACCACCATCCTCGCCGATTTCAGCGGAGACCTTTTCAACAAGCGGGTTGAAGGCATCCTGGAAAGCGATGACGCCCATGTCCGGGCCTCCCTTATTGCCGCCCTGCCGGCCACCGGCATCAAGGAGTTTGTAGCCCCCATCCGTAAGGCCCTCAAGGATGCGGACCCTGAGGTTCGCATCGCTGCTGTCTGGGCACTCCACGATTACCAGGAACAGCGAGCCCTGAACAGTACCGTGGAGATGCTCCGGGATCCGGTGGAACGGGTCAGGGTACAGGTCGCCAGGGCCCTCGGCTCCCACGGTACTGAAACTGTTCTGGACCGCCTCAAGGAACTCCTCTTCGACGAAAACGAGGTATCCACCGTCAAGAAAGCCGCCATCGCAGGGCTCAGTTTCTCGGAGACCCGGGGCAGCGTTGATGTTCTGGTGGAAAAGCTGAGGGACATGACCGGAGAACTGAAGGATGAGGTCATTCGGGCCCTGGCGGAAAAACACGACGCCCGCAGTCTTACCCGCATGATCGAGGTTTTCAAGGACGCGGAACCTAAAATCAGGGAAGCCATGAGCGAAGCCTTTAAACGGATGCGCAGCAGGGGGGAGGAATCCCTGGTAAGCCTGCTGGATGAGGACATTCCCTCTCTTCTGCCCCTTATTTACAACATCCTTGAGGAAACCGGCTGGGTGGAAAGCATAATCCGGCGACTGGCCAAACGGGACCCGAAGGAACGACGGGAAGCGGCCGCCCTTCTGGCCCGTATCGGGACCAGAGCAGCCTTCAGAGGTATCGTCCTCGCCGCCCGGGACCCCGACGAGGACGTCCGGGTTGAGGTTACCAAAGCCCTCGAGTATCTGAACACCCCTGAAGGAGCCGAGATACTCTCCGACCTGGAGAATGATCCCGACAAGCGGGTGCGCAAATATACCCTGTGGGCCCTGGAGCGGATAAAAGCCAGGAACCTGGACTAAAAGGTAATAAGCGTATACCCCTGGTCAATATAGGCGCTCATGGAGGGATGCCCCTTCATGTCGCCTCCCAGGGGCAGTCCCTGGGCCTCCACTTCAGCGCTTACCCCCAGCTTGGCCGAACAGGCCCTGCAGACCACATCGATCATTCCGGAACCCTTCAGATTTTCCCACAAGGGTGCAAAGGCCGCCCCCGGTTCCGCCATGGCCTTAGGGATTGTGACGGCGCTGCCTTCCAGAACTACTTTTACCTCATGCCCCTTTTCACGCATATCAAAAGCGTTGAGCATTACATGAACAAAACAGATCGGGTCCCCGTTAAAGGCAAACAATACATATTTCATGGTCCGTTTCTCCTACTGAAATGCAGAAATCGTCCTGTCTCATGATAAAGAAAGAACTAAAAGAAATAAACCATGGATATGTACAATTTATTTACGGCCCCTCCCCGGCGTGAGAGCATTGATTCAATCAATCCAAGGAGGCTTGTATGAAAATCTTTGCACGACTAAGTATCACTGCTCTTCTTCTGTTGGGACTCGTTTTTACATTGACAGCGGAAGGAAATCAGGAATCCGGCAGTGCTTCGGGAGAAATAACCGAAGAAATCGTAATCAAACTGGGGCACATCGCCGATCCTTCCCATCCCTATGCCAAGGGGGCTGAGGAGTTTGCCAGACTTGCTTCAGAGAAATCCGGAGGGATGATCCAGGTCAAGGTATTTCCCTCCTCACAGCTTGGGGGTCAAAAAGAGCTGATAGAAGGAATAACCTACGGCTCCATCGATATGGCCCTTGTGGGAACCGCCGTCCTGGGTCAGTTCCAGCCTCAGATTTCTCTCTTTGACCTGCCCTTCCTCTTCAGGGACCGGGACCATGCATACGAATCCCTCGATACCGTCGGAATGGAACTGGGTGAGGAGCTTGAGAAAAACGGAATCAAGCTTCTGGGATACATGGAAAACGGCATCCGCCACCTGACTAATGACCGTCGGGAGGTCACCTCCCCCGCCGATATGAAAGGACTCAAGATCCGGGTCATGACCAACAAGATCTACATTGCCATGATGAAATCTCTCGGAGCGTCCCCGACTCCCATGGCCTTCGGCGAACTCTATTCCGCCATGCAGCAGGGCGTTGTTGACGGCCAGGAAAACCCGAGCGCCCACATCTGGACGAGCCGTTTCTTTGAGGTACAACAGTATGCCTCAAAAACTGCCCACGCCTATGCTCCGGAGCCCGTTCTGATTTCCATGGTTACCTGGAAGAAACTTCCTGCTCAGGCCCGGGATATCATTCTTGAATCCGCCAAAGAAGCCATTTCCTGGCAGCGCCAGCTTTCCACCGACCAGGACAACGAATTCTGGGACAAAATTATCGCCACCGGCAAAATGAAGGTAACCGAAGTTGACCGTCAACCCTTCGTTGAAGCCACGAATCCGGTTTATGCCGAGTTTGCAGAAATGGTGGGACAGGCAAATATCGATGCCGTCCAGGCAATCAAATAAGCATACCACTCCACTCCTCCCGGGACCCTTTGCCGGGTCCCGGGACTCTTTACAGGAAATACAATGGAAAGATTATTCTTCGCCCTGAGAAAAATTTTATATTTCATCTCCATAGCCGCCATTGCCCTGATGCTGGTAATCATTTTTTTCCAGGTCATATCCCGCTACATCTTCGGCTACACCTTTGACTGGTCTGAAGAACTGTCGAGGTTTCTCTTTGTCTGGGTTGTCTTTATCGGTTCCGCCCTGATTATCGGGGACAAGGGACACATGGCGGTTCAGCTTCTTCCGGACATGCTTTCCGGAAAACGGACCGGCTTTTATCTGCAAATCTTCATAAAACTCGCGAGTCTCGTATTCATTCTTCTGCTCATCGGGCAGGGATCAAAGATGACCAGGACCATGATGTTCCAGACCGCACCGGCACTCAACCTGCCCATGGGAATCGTCTATGCAATTATTCCTGTCAGCGGGGTGCTGATGCTGCTCTATCTGACAAGGGATTCCCTGGTCCTGTTTGCAGAAAACAGGAAAACCCGCGGAAAGGAGGCCTGATGATGGAAATTCTATTACTCGGATCGTTTCTCGTGCTGACCTTTCTGGGGGTACCCGTCGCCTTCTCCCTGGCCCTTTCGGCGGCGATAGTCCTGGTCGGCTTTCTTGACCTTCCCCTGGTACTGATTCCGCAGCAGATGTACGGGGGAATCGACTCCTTCTCCTTTATGGCGGTGCCCTTTTTCATGCTCGCCGGGGCATTCATGTCCGCCGGAGGGGTAACAAAACGGCTGGTAAACTTTGCCTCAGCCCTGGTTGGATGGCTTACCGGAGGACTGGCACAGGTCGTAGCCGTGGCGGGCATGTTCTTCGCCGCCATATCCGGCTCTTCCGCGGCCACCACCGCCGCCATCGGGTCCACCATGGTGGATGAGATGGAAAAGAAGGGCTACGACCGCGAATGGGCAACCGGCGTCGTCGCTTCAGGCGGTACCGTCGGCATCGTCATCCCCCCCTCCATCACCCTGGTTGTATACGGGGTAATTGCGGGAACCTCCATCGGCGATCTCTTTGTCGGAGGATTTGCCCCGGGAATCCTGATGGGCATAAGCATGTGTCTGATCAGTTTCTTCCTGGCAAAAAAGAAGGGACTGCAGCCGGAGGGAAAATTCTCTCCGAAACAGGTGATCGTTTCCTTTAAAGACTCCTTCTTTGCCCTTATGACGCCGGTCATCATCATCGGCGGAATTTACGGCGGAATCTTCACTCCCACCGAAGCCGCCGCGGTTGCCGCGGTTTACGGAATTGTCGTCGGCATGTTCATCTACAAGGAACTCAAGCTGAAGGATTTTCCCGGGATCCTGTTCGACGCGGTGATAAGCACCACCCTTATCATGTTCATCGTGGGGGCGGCCAAGATGTTCGGCTGGCTGCTCACCAACATGGAGATTCCCCACCGCCTGGGCCATTTTATCGTCTCCGTCACGGAATCACCGGTGATATTTCTGATGGCCATGAACGTTCTTCTGCTGGTCATCGGGACCCTGGTCAACGCCTCTGCGGCTGTCATCATCCTTACCCCTATCTTCCTGCCTGTAGCACTGCAACTCGGTATCGATCCCCTCTTCTTCGGGGTTCTGATGGTAGTCAACCTGGCGATCGGCTGTATTACCCCTCCCGTGGGACTGGACCTCTTTGTAGCCAGCGCCATCACCAAGGTTCCCCTGGAGCGGGTCATGCGCGCAGTATTTCCCTATCTGGCGGGACTTCTTGTGTGCCTGATCATCCTTACCATGGTGCCTGATATCATCACCTTCCTGCCTGATTTATTAACCAGCTTATAAAAGGACATACAGATGAAAGAGATTTCTTTAAGCCTTGATAATCTTGATGAACTTTTTTCCGAAACCCTGGACCAGGCGCAAACCGCGGCTGCCAAGACCCTCTTCCTCAAAAAACTGGCGGAGTCTTCCCACCGCTTTTACGGGGGGAAAATGCAGACTCTGCCCAAGGCGGGGGTCTTCGGCTTCAACTGGTTCAACGTCTGGTACACCCCCGGGGTGTCGCAGATCTCAACCACCATCCGGGACAACAATCAATCCTCCTGGGAACTCTCCAACCGCGGCAACCTGGTGGCGGTAGTCAGTGACTCGACCCGGGTCCTGGGGGACGGTAACTGTACACCCCCGGGAGGTTTGGGGGTCATGGAAGGCAAGGCCTTTCTGATGAAGTATCTCGGCGGAATCGACGCCACCGCGGTCTGCATGGACAGCCGTAACGAGCAGGGTGAACACGATCCTGACGCCATAATCGAGTTTGTAAAACGTCTGCAACCCTCCTTCGGTGCCGTCAACCTGGAAGACATCTCCCAGCCCAACTGCTACAAGGTGCTGGACACCCTCAGGGAGGAGTGTGAGATACCTGTCTGGCACGACGACGCCCAGGGAACAGCCTGCGTCACCCTGGCGGGACTTATCAATGCCCTGAAGGTGGCGGAAAAAAAGATGGAAGAGGTCAGGATCGTGATGCTGGGCGCAGGGGCCTCCAACGCCACCATTGCCCGCATCATAATCAAAGCCGGAGGGAACCCGGAGAATATGATCATCTTCGATTCCAAGGGCTCCCTCCACGCCGGACGGGAGGACATCCGGGCTGATTCCCGTTTCTACCGAAAATGGGACCTCTGCCTCAAAACCAACCCCAAAAAAATCCCCACAGTAGAAGAAGCAATCAAGGGAGCGGATGTACTTATCGCTCTTTCAAAGCCCGGTCCTGATACGGTCAAGCCCGAATGGATCAGTTCCATGGCCCCGAAATCGATCGTGTTCGCCTGTGCAAACCCTGTGCCGGAGATTTATCCCTACGCAGCCAAAGAAGCGGGAGCCTTTATCGTCGCCACCGGCAGGGGAGATTTTCCCAACCAGGTAAACAATTCCGTCGGTTTCCCGGGGATACTGAAAGGGGCTCTCCTTGTACGGGCCGGAAAGATCTCCGACGGCATGACCATCGCGGCAGCCGAATCCCTGGCAAGCTTCGCCGAGAAACGGGGAATCGGCCCGGACAATATAATCGCCACCATGGACGAGACCGGGGTGTTTCCCTACGAGGCCGCGGATGTCGCCCTCCAGGCAATGAAAGAAGGACTCGCTCGTCTGAGCCTGACCCGGGAGGAGATCTACGCGGCGGCTGAAAGGGACATCAAGGAAGCCCGGGAGCTGACCAGAATGATGATCGACGGCGGATATATTCAGCAGCCGCCCCAGGAAATGCTTCAGGAGGCCTTCGAATGGGCCCTGGCAAGACTGGAATGAAACTGTGAAGCTATCTCTGACTTGAATACACCACCAGAGGACGGCCGACCTTCCGGTATTCGAAATCCTTGGAAACCAGGCCTCTTTCGTGGAGGTATTCAAGATACCTCCGGACGGTGATCTTCGAAAGGGAGACCCGGCTTATTACATCCTCGATGGTAAAGGATGTATGTAACGAATCAAGGGCCTCAATTATTCTGTCCAGGGTATATCGCGTTATACCCTTGGGCAGTTTTTCCATGGAATCGGGATGCTGATTATAGGCAACAAATTCATTGATTTTTTCCTGGTTGTAATGCCTGTTCTCATTCAGGGAATCCTTGTAGTCCCGGTATTGTTCAAGGGCGTCCCTGAAGCGGGTAAAGGCAAAGGGTTTTACGATATAATCGAAGATGCCGTATCGCATGGAGCATTCAACTGTTTCCGCATCATGGGCTGCAGTAATAAGAATGATGTCCGCGGCGTATTCATGTTTTCGAACCATCTTCAGGAGTTCGGTCCCATGCATATCGGGAAGATAAATATCGAGAATAATCAGATCTATCGGATTGTTTTCCAGATAGGTCAGCGCCTCTGCGGCATCTTTGGCAATCTTCTCAACACTGAAGCCGCTAACCTCTTCAGCAAATTCTTTGTTGATCTCGGCAACTTTAAAATCATCCTCTACTATCATCGTTCTGATGCTTTTCATATGCGCCCCCGCACATCATCCCTGACAGTGATACAATACCTCCGTTACCGATATCCGTTCTCTGTCGCTGCAAGACATGATAGGAGAGAAAACTTGACCAGTCAAGAAAGAAAAACCGCGGTCTCGTCACCGTTCCATGGCACTCGGGAGAAAACCGTGATAGGCTGTGGAGGTTTTTCAGCATGAAACAGGTATTTTCCCTGCAGGCCAGAATCTTTCTGTTCATCGCCGTGCTGCTCCTCTTTGCCCTGGGCATCGAAATAATCACCTTTAACAAGCAGATTGAGCAGCATATAATCAACGAAGGAAAGAGGCAGACCCTCACCATCGCGGATACAGTCTCCCGGGACCCCAGGATTATCGAAGCTTTTTCTGAGGCGGACCCTTCATCCACAATCCAGCCTGTAACAAAAAACCTGCAGGAGATGACGGGTGTGAGTTTTATCGTCGTCATGAACATGGAGTCCATCCGTTATTCCCATCCGGAACCCGACAGAATCGGCAAGCATTTTGTGGGCGGTGATGAACAGGAAGCCATCCGGGGAAAACGGTATACCTCCACAGCAAAGGGCACTCTGGGGATTTCCCTCAGGAGCTTTGTACCCATCCTCTCGGAAGACGGGCAGATTGGGGTGGTCTCCGTGGGCAAGCTGCTGACGGATATAAAAAACCAGCAGCGAAAATATACGGCGGTACTGAACCTGCTGACCCTCGGAACCCTTGTTATAGGACTGATCGGTGCAATCCTGTTGTCCAGGAATATCAAGAAAACCATCTTCGGACTGGAACCCTACGAGATTGCCGCCCTTATGGAGGAAAGGGATATTCTTCTTTCCAGCATAAACGAGGGAATCATCGCCATTGACAGAGAGCGCACTATAATCGAGTTGAATGAAAACGCAAAACGACTGTTATCCCTGGACGGCGATTGTATCGGAAAACCGCTGCAGGAACTGTTCCCGGAGACACGGCTTCCGGAGATTATGAAATCCGGAATCCCCCTCATCGATCAGGAGGAGACCATAAACGGTCGAATCGTCCTCTGCAGCCGTAAACCGATGATATCCAGGGGAGAAACAATAGGGGCTGTCGCCTCCTACCGCGATATGAGCGAAATCAGGAAACTGGCCGAGGAACTTACAGAAGTAAAAAGTTACATAAACGCCCTGCGGGCCCAGCACCACGAACACCTGAACAAGCTCCATGTAATATCCGGCCTGATTCAGCTGCACCGTTTTAAGGAAGCCGCCAGTTACATTACCGCCACCATGACAAAGCAGCAGGAACTCTTCGACTTCCTGAGGAACAGGATCGGATCGCCGGCTATCTCCGGACTGCTGCTGGCGAAAATAAAAGAGGCGGGGGAGAACCACATTGAATGCACAATTGATCCAGAAAGCTCTTTTCCCAGGATACATACGGAAAATGTGGATTCCTTTGTAATAATCATAGGAAACCTCATTCAAAACGCCATAGACGCCCTTAAAACGGATAAAGCCTCAGTGAAGAAAATCACGGTTCTCCTGAAGCACGGGACAGATTCTATACTGATCGGGGTTCGGGATACCGGACCGGGAATCCCGAAGAAGTACCATGACCTGATCTTCACCAAAGGCTATACCACCAAGGAGGAATCGGGAAAACGAGGCTACGGACTCTTTCTGCTGAAGCAGCACGTATCCAGACTGGATGGGTCCATAGAGATAGAAACCTCAGGAGGAACCTGCTTTGTGGTAAAAATACCGAGGCATTAGTTGCATTTTTACACTTATACTGTATAATTAGTGTAAATTATGTCCCAGGGTATGAAAAACAGGATCATCCAGGGAGCCGCCGAGCTCTTTACCCGTTTCGGTTACGCCAAGGTCAGAATGGAAGAGATTTCTGAGCGTCTTGGAATCAGCAAGAAAACTATTTATAACCATTTCGCCAGCAAAGAGACTCTTTTCAACTCGATGATCGAGACCATGGTAGAACGTATCAGCTCCGAGATGGAGCGGATTACCGACGACCTTTCCATTCCTTTTCCGGAAAAGCTCAACCGTATTCTGGAACACGCTTATCATGAGATCGGCATGAAGGATTCCGCTTTCTTCAAGGACCTGAACCGATACCACGAGGGCCTTGATTCCCGTCCCATCGTACTTCTCAGAGAGTCCACCCTGGACGTCATTACCAAGCTTATCCAGCAGGCGGAAGAGGAGGGGATTATAGCCGTTTCGATTCCCCGACAGCGCCTTGCTCAGGTTTTTCAGAATATTGTGGAAGGAGTTACCTCGCAAAAACACCGGGAAGAGAGCGCTGTATCCCGGGTCCAGGTACTCAAGGACAGTGTAAAGATAACCCTGGAAGGAATACTGACCCCCAAAGGCAGGGATCTTCTCACGGATTCAGTCCTGAAACCGGTCATCCCGCTGGAAGGGTAAACCTTTATGAAACTGCTTTATCGCTACCCCATGATCAACATACTGCTGTTTCTCGGAATAACCCTGTTCTTTAGCCTGCAGCTTCCGGATCTGAGATTCGATAACGAGGTACTGAACTTTCTGCCCGAGGACAACCCCGCCAGGCTCGCGGTGAAGGAACAGCAGGAGCTCTTCGGCGGAGTCATGCTGATCGATGTGGCTATGGAAGCCCCGGAGGACAGCATCCTGCAGCCCGAAGCCCTTGGAATCCTGCGGGATATAACCCGCCGTATGGAAGAAATTCCCGGCGTGGAGGAGGTGAAGTCCCTCTTCTCCACTGACTACATTCGAGGAACCCGGGGAGGAATGGTCGTTGAAGCCCTGATCCCCGGGGAGGGGCCCTATACCCCGGAGGACGCGGCGGCCCTCAAAGAGAAGCTGATCTCCTGGAAGATCTATCATGGTCTCCTGATCTCCCGGGATTACAGCGCAACCCAGATCGGGGTCCGCTATTCAACTGAGCTCAGTCCGGAGGAACAGGAGACCATCTATCGGGAAATCCTGAATATAACCGATACGTACGCCGAGACCCCCTATCGTTTCCATGTTGCCGGAACACCAGCCCTCACCGTCCTTGTCAGCAATAATATGCGCAGTGACCTGAAAACCCTGGTTCCCTTCGTGCTGATTGTGCTTCTGCTTGTCCTGAGTCTTACCTTCCGCCGCCTCCTGGGGGTTCTGCTCCCGATGATTACCGTGAGCATCAGCACTGTCTGGATTATCGGTGTCATGGCGCTGCTGCATATCCCCCTGTCGATACTCGGCACGGTCATCCCGGTACTGATGCTGGCTGTGGGATCGGCCTACGGAATTCACCTGATGAGCCGCTATTTCGACGAAGCCGATCCGAAGGAGGAGCAGAGGGAGATAGTCTTCAGAACGTTGCGCCACGTGGGGCAGCCTGTCGCCCTCGCAGGAATAACCACAATCATCGGCTTCGGTTCCCTGGGAGTCAGTCAAATTGTTCCCATGCGCAGCTTCGGCATTTTTACCGCCCTGGGGGTCGTAATCGCCCTGATTACCGCCCTGCTCTTTCTGCCGTCTGTCCTGCTCCTGAGGCGGCGACCATATCAGAAGAGGCGTCCGGGCACAGGCAGCGGAGGGGTCTTCATGAGAACCCTTCTGGAGAAGCTGCTCGCTAATACCACGAAGGGGAAAACCGCCGTACTCGTTATTGCTCTCCTCGTAAGCCTCGGTGCCGCCTGGGGCGCCGCACAGCTGATTGTGGATAACGCCCTGGTGGAATACTTCAAGGATTCCACCCACATAAGGATTTCCGACCGTTTTATCCGGGAAAAGTTCGTGGGGACCAAAAGCTTCGACATCATCATCTCAGGGGAAAAGCCCGGCGACATGGCGGAGCCCCGGATACTCGCCGCCATGGATAAACTCGCCGCCTGGCTGGAAAAGAACTATTCACAGGTTGCGAAGGTCGTCTCCTTCTCCGATTTCATTCGGCGAATGAACCAGGTCATGCACGTTGACGAACCGGGGAAACTGGGCTCCGAAAACATTCCGGCTGCAGACAGCAGCTGGAGTGAAAGCGAGGAATGGTCGGAATCCGCCTTCTCACGGAACGATCCGAAAAGCGGCACGGAGCATGACCCCTGGGCGGAAGCCGCCGCCTGGAGTACCGGTCCGGAGATCCAGGAAACGAAACAGGCCAACACCGCTGCAGCGGACCCATATACCGCGGCGGCGGAACTTCTGTTCCAGGCCTGCGCCGGGGCCGATACCATGGAGATTGGAACCTCCGAACTGATCCGCCTTACCGGAGTCCTTACCAACCGCGACGGCCTTGCCTGGGACGAGATCCCCGCCGATCCGCTGCGTTACGGACTGGAAAGCCCTGAGGATCTCAGGAATCTGATAAGCCAGTACCTGCTGCTCTACTCCGGGAGCCTGGACTCCTTCGCCGACGACGGCCTGGAACCCCGGACCGCCCGCATGGCCGTCAGCCTCTCAACACCGGGAAATATCTTTACAAAGGAACTACTGCAGGCAATCGAAACCTTTGTGTCAAAGAACTTCCCCCCCGGGTACTCCGTCGGGTATGCCGGAATCGCCCTTGCAGAGAAGGCGGTGAGTGATCTTGTTACCGGGGCTGCGATTCAGAGTATCCTGCTATCCCTGGCAGCTGTTTTCATTATCGTTTCACTGAACCACCGTTCCCTGGCGGTCGGACTTATCGGCGCAGTCCCCCTGGGACTGACCGTGCTGATAAACTTTGGAGTGATGGGGATAAGCGGTATAAAACTGGACATCGCGACCTCCATGGTGGGAAGCGTTGCCATCGGGATCGGTATTGACTACACCATCCATTTTCTGTCCGCCTACCGCCAGGCCCGCCTGGTAACGGAGGATGTATCCCAGGTTACCGCATCGGCTCTCCGGACCAGCGGAAAAGCCATCATCTATAATGCCCTGTCTGTAGCGGCGGGCTTCCTGGTACTGGGTTTCTCCCGTTTCAATCCCCTCATGTACCTGGGGATTCTGATTTCCCTTACCATGATTACATCCGCCGTTGCCTCACTGACCGTGGTTCCCGGACTCCTCAATACCTTCAAGCCTGCAGGCATGGCAAGGAGTCCAGGACCTCACCTGACCAATCAAAAGGAGGATACGTAATGAGCAGGAAAATCTTTTTTCTGGCGAGTATTCTGTTCCTCTCTGCTGCCGCTGCAAACGCCCAGACCGGGCGTGAGATAATGGAATGGCTGGACGCTGCAAACGAGCCTGATACCAGCCATGCCCTGGTAAAAATGAACATAATCGAAGCTGACGGATCGCTTAAGGAGCGCGTATTCGAAGAGTGGAGCGCCCTGGATACAACCGGAAGGAAGCACAGGGTTATTGTCTTTCACACCCCTGCCTCTGTCCGGGACACCAGGTTCCTGGTCAAGGAGAACGAGGACCGTGATGATGACCAGTGGATCTATCTTCCCGCCCTGAGGAAGGTACGGCGAATATCCGCATCCGAAGGAGGAGACTCCTTCATGGGGACGGAGTTCAGCTACGATGATCTGAAAAGCAGGGAGATTGACGACTACAGCTATACCCGACTGGGGGACGGCGAAGCCCTGGGCTATGCATGCTGGATCGTTGAATCCCTCCCCAAAGCAGGGACGGAAAGCCAGTACAGCAGGGTTCTCCGCTGGATTACCAGGGACCGGGAAATCATGCGGACTCTGCGGATGGAGCTCTTTGGAGAGGATGAAGAGATAGAGAAGATATTCACCGTGGAAAAGCTGGAAATCGTGGACAGCTACTGGACCCCCCTGTCGGTGCTGATGAAAAACACACGAACCGGTCGGGGGACCCGGCTCGTACAGCAGCGGATAGAACTCGACAAACCGGTAAATCCCCGGCGATTCACCACCCGCTACCTGGAAACAGGCAGGACCGAATAGGAGGACAATACATGAAACAACAGTGGATTCTTCTGGTGATACTTACTGCTGTCTTTGGAGCAGGGCTTCACGCTGAAGAAGAAGGCTTTAACGACGGCTCCTTTTTTGAGAAGGAAGATCAGACGGTACCAGCCTCATCACCCCTGGAAATCGGCGGAAGACTCGAACTGAGTACCCGTTATGCCGTCAATGATGACGGTTTCGGCGACGGAGAAGAACTTCTCAGCGTTCCTGAACTTCGTCTCGATCTGGATTTTCGTGGAAAAAAGACTGATATCCGGGTCAGCGGCCGGGTTGAACAGATCCCCGGAGAAAAGCAGGCTCAGGGCCGAATCGATGAGGCCTACCTGCGATATTACGCCCGATACTTTGACCTGGAGATCGGATACATGAAACCAATCTGGGGCCCCGGAGACAAGGTCCATGCGGTAGATATCCTTACCCCCATGGATTACAGCGATTTTATCAACCCCGACTACGCGGAGCGCAAGGAGGCGGAAGCAATGATCAAGTTGAACATCCCCGCCAAGGATGGCCTGCTTGAGCTGGTCTACCTGCCGGTCTTTACCCCGGACACAATCCCCTGGGAAGGGACATGGGTCCCCCGGGATGTAGCAGAAGTTCAGGAAGCAATGACCTTCTACGGCATTTCCACTCTGTCGGAAGAAGAAACCGCGGATTTTTCCCACAGCAGCTTTGCATTCCGCTATACCGAAAGCATCGGTTCCTTTGACCTGGGGGGTATCTACTACCTGGGCTACTACCGTCAGCCGACGGTCAATATCGCCGATGAAAGCTTGAGTTACGACCAGGTCAACATGGTGGGCATTCACGGGACAGCCGTCGCCGGAGAACTGACTCTGCGGGCCGAAGCCGGCTGGTACGCCACCGGGGATTACCAGGGGGATGACCCGGAGGTCCGGAACAGCGAATTCCGCTGGGTTGGAGGCTTTGACTGCAATCTGCCGGTCTCACGGATCAATATCAACATTCAGGAAACGGGAACCCTGCTTCTGAACAGCGATGCCATAGAATCCCCACAGGACGTTCAGATCAATAGCCCGACCACCGAAAACATGCTTATCCTCTGCATCAGGGACTCCTGGAACAGGAATACCGTTGAACCTGAACTGAAATTTATCCTGGGTCTGGAGGACCGGGATTACCTTCTCAAACCCTCCATAAAAGCACTTTTCCACGACGAACTGGAATTCTCCCTTGCTGCCTCCATTTTCGGTGGCGACGAAGGCGGCAACTTCGGCCATTTCGACGAAAGGGATTTTATTGAACTCAGTTTTTCCTGCCTTTTTTAAAACTGGCTCCTGAAGGGCTCAATCGCCTTTGCAGAATATTCGCCGGCGAAGGGGGTGCGAGCCCTTCGCCGGCCCTTTTCCTTTACTTGCCAAAACACCCCGCTCCTGATAATAATGATGTACCCGTTAACAGTCGACGAGAACCGCGGGAGACGGAGGCTTCAAGCCGACGGCGACCATATAAGAGGAGTCAGTATGCGAGTTGTGTGTCTGGACCTGGAAGGGGTCCTGGTACCGGAAATTTGGATCAACGTGGCAGAGAAAACCGGAATCGAAGAGCTCCGCCTTACAACCCGCGATATTCCCGATTACGATGTCCTGATGAAAAAACGTCTCGGAATTCTCGATGAGCACAGCCTTACCCTGAAGGACATCCAGGAGGTAATCTCCTCCATGAGTCCTCTACCCGGGGCAGGAGACTTCCTGGAAGAGTTGAGGAGCGAATACCAGGTAATAATCCTCTCCGACACCTTTGACCAGTTTGCCTCACCGCTTATGCGGCAGCTCCGCTGGCCGACCCTCTTCTGCAACACCCTGGAAGTGGACGATGCTCACCGCATTACCGGTTATCGCCTGCGACAGCAGGACGGTAAACGCAAAGCCGTCGAAGCCCTGCGTTCCCTGAACATGCGCATTATCGCATCCGGAGACTCATACAACGATATCAGCATGCTCTCCTCCGCCCACGCGGGCGTGCTGTTTCGGCCTCCGGAGAATATAATCGCCGAGTACCCCGAGTTTCCCGTTACCCGGGAATACGGAGAACTGCGGCGGGAGATAGACCGGAGTTTCGCCGGAATTCCCGTGTAGAATCCGGCCGGCTCCGGGGGGCGGAAAAAGTCCATGTATCGCGAGGTAAAAAATGTCGCGCCCCAGTACAGAGTTCCTGCGTATCTGCCTTCTCATCGGCATAGCTGCTCTCTTTTCCGGATGCAGTGTCGATTCTGAACAAAGACTATCCCCCATACGGCAGCAGATCCGGTCAGTTCTGGAGATACCATCCTATGAGCACATCTACCGGGAGGTAATATACCTGGGAAAGGAGAACAGCTTTCTTGGTTTCAGAACCCTGGATCAACGGCTTCTATTCGCCGTCGACATGAGGGTCCAGGCGGGAATTCGCCTGGACAGGGGCTTTCAACTGCGACCCGCCGGTACGAGAAGGATCGACATTCTCCTTCCACCGGCGGAAATCCTTCTTATTGACGCCGACGAGGAGAGTATCGAGCAGTTCTTTCTGCTGGAACGCGGCGGATCGATTACCCATACCGAATACTACGATGAGATCGAATTGAGCAAAGAGTCTGTACGGGACGATGCCATAAGCCGGGGGATTCTGGACAAGGCAGAGGAAAACGCCCGAACCCTGATTCGGGGTATTCTCTCGGGAGCCGGATACCGGGAAATCCGCTTTATCACCGTCGATCCCGGGGAGGAAGGAGCATGAAGAGAATTCGCCGCCTGATATTCCTCCTGCTTCTGGCACTCATCCTTGCCGGAGGGGCCTTCCTGTTTTACCGCTTTGATCCCTTCGACTGGGACCTTTCCCTGGTCAAAAGATCACGGGTACATGCCCGGGAAACCCTGCTCACGGAGGTCCGAGGGGTATATCGCCTGAATACCGTCGAACTGGTTCATAAAACGGTATTCCCCTACGACTTTATGCCCCCCGACCCCGACTGGTGGCAGGTATTCCATGCCGCCGAGGTGGGGGAACCGGATCCGAAAGAACAGGAGCTTCTCGAATTTTACCGTTTCTGCGAAAGTATCGGGATTGATCTCCTGTCCCGGGATCCGGGCTTCGCGGTTGTTACCCTGGTTGCCAGGGCCGGTTTTGAGCTTGAGGGCTTTCCCCTGGAGGAGAACCTTCTGTGGAACGAGTCCCGCCTGGTGATTCGCCTGCCGGAACCGGAGATAACCGAGATTATTGTCCAGGACCCGGCCACCGGACGGTATCCCTATCCGGGGCTCGAGATCAGCCCGGAAAACTGGAAGCGTCTCACCGAATATATTACCCTGCGGATCGACTCTTTTACCGATGAAAAGGAACTCATCCGCCGGGCCCGCCAGCGGGGAGAGGAGTTTATCCGGCGGCTTGCGGAACCCCGGGGATTCTCATACATCGAATTCGACTATTCGGAATAACGGACCAGAATCTGTTCCGCCGCTTCCCTGAACTCGGCAAAGGCATCCTCGAGGCCCATGACATTCAGTGCACAGGCATCGCTTTTATTCTCTTTCGCGGCCTTTTCAAGTTCAAAGGCCCTGTTCCCCAGCCTTTTTGCCATAAGATTCCAGGAACTCCCCTTGATGGAATGGGCATCCGCCGAGATCTGTTCAAAGTTTTCCGTCTTCAAGTCGCTTTTGATCTGGGAAATCTGACGCTCCACCTTGGGCAGAAAACCCTCCAGGACCTTGATGACAACCTCGGTCTGCCCCATAAAAGTGGAAACCGCTTCGTCGAAGGAAAATACTTCCTGATCGATCTCGATACGCTCTTTCTGCTCTTCCCTCGTCCCGGGACTGCGGTCTTTCCGGGCAACCATGCTGCCCATGGCCCATTTGTCCAGCACAGGCATAAGATCATTCTTTTTAAAAGGTTTGGTCAGGAAATCATCCATACCGGCTTCAAAACACTTTTCCTGCTCGCCTTTGATCGCCGAAGCGGTAACGGCGATGATGGGTGTTTCTATCCCGGCTTTGCGGATTTCTCTGGTTGCCTCATAACCGTTCATCTCAGGCATCTGCACATCCATGAAAATCAGGTCAAAGGAATCCTGCTCCGCGAAGGCCACCGCCTCCTTTCCGTTGGAAGCGACACTGACGGTATAACCATCGTTCTCCAGAATCGTCCGGAAAAGGATCTGATTAACCTCATGGTCCTCGGCTACCAGGATCTTTCCTTTTTCCACGGTAAGGGCCGACTCGAGCTCTTCCGCGAGTTCCAGGGATTCGATGGACTCCAGTTCCACTTCCTCATTCACAATCCTGAAGAGAAGCTCAAAAAGCTGGTTCTTTTTGATAGGCTTGTTCAGATAGCCGTCAAACCACTTCAGGAGCTTCATCTTGGCCTCTTCACCGCTCTTGCCGGCGGGGCTCATAAGAACAAGCTTGGTGGTATTGATCTGTTTGTCGGAGTTTATCTCGCTGGCAAGCTGCCAGCCGTCCATCCCGGGCATGATCTGGTCGACCAGGGCGATGGAAAAGGGCCGTTTCTCCACCTGGCGCTGCCGAAGCAGAGCCAGACCTTCCTCGCCGCTGCCAACCTCCTCCACCAGACAGCCCCAACCCTTCAGGTAACTGCAGAGAATCTCCCGGGAACTCATACTGTCGTCGCAGACCAGGGCACGGATTCCCTCGAAAAATTCCCCCGTAAGGTTGCGATAGAGACTCTCTTCCTCCTGTTTTGCCAGAATACAGGTAAAACGGAAAATCGACCCCCGCCCCTCTTCGCTCTCCACACTTATCTCCCCTCCCATCATGGAAACGAGATTTCGGGAAATGGAAAGCCCCAGACCGGTCCCCCCGTATTTTCGGGTAGTGGAGGAATCGACCTGACTGAAGACCTTGAACAGCCTGTCCCGCTTGTCTTCGGGAATCCCTATCCCGGTGTCCTTTACCTGAAAAAGCAGAGTCGCCTCCTGGTCATTCTCCTCCATAAGGGAAACACTGACAATAATTTCTCCCTGATGAGTAAACTTGACGGCGTTGTTGAAGAGATTGACGATAATCTGACGCAGGCGGACGGGATCGCCGGTAAGAAGATAGGGCACATTCTGTTCAAAGAAAACCGCCACCTCCAGTCCCTTTTTATGGGCCTCCATGGAAACCAGCTTGACTGAATCTTCCACCAGGTCGTGCAGATTGAAATCGATGGATTCAAGCTTAAGGTGCCCCGCTTCAATCTTGGAAAAATCCAGGATATCGTTGATCAGACCCTGAAGAACATCCGCGGAATACTGGACCTGCGTGGCATACTCCTGCTGTTCTTCATCCAGGGAGGTATCCAGCAGCAGCTCGGACATGCCGGTGATGGTGTGGATGGGAGTCCTGATTTCGTGACTCATGTTGGCAAGAAAATCAGACTTGATCTGAGCAGCCTTTCGCGCTTCGGCGCTTTCAAGCTGGAGGCGCAGGGCAGCCTCTTTCTCCTTTGAGACCTCGGATATTACGGCCATGGGAAAGCTTCCCTTCCGGTCCGGATGGGGTATAAGCGCCCATTGAATACTGCACCAGCCTACCCCGAATCCTGAACGATCGTAGCGTAAATCGATACTGCGATTCCCGCCGGAATCCTGGAGAAAGGCTTCAAAGCTCTTTTTTAACAGTTCCTTGTCTTCGGGAACAACAATCTCCGTGAGATACAGATCATTGTCAATGCCGGGACGGCCGAGCATGGACAGGAAAACCCTGTTCGCTTCCAGCACCCGGAGATCCCGGGAAAGAAGAGCCAGCCCCACGGAAACATTATCGAATACAGCCTGACAGATCGAAGGAGTCACCCCATCTCTCCAGTTCAGGGGACCTAAAAGGTCGCCCCCAGAACCTCTGCCGCCTTCTGCAGCAGGGTCTCGGGCTTCAGAGGCTTGCGCAGATATGTCCGGACTCCATACTCCTGGGCCTTCAGAACCGTCTCCTTCTTTGAGAGGGCCGAGAAAATAATTACAGGGATTTCCTGCCCCCGTGTTTTCAGCTCCTGCAGCACCTGGAAACCGTTCATATTCGGCATCATCAGATCCAGGAAGACCAGATCGTAATTTTTCTCCCCCAGGGAATCGACAAAGGCCTTCCCGTCCTCGTACTGATCTATTGTCCAGCCCGCACTCTGAAAAACCGTACTGATAAGGGTCCTGATAACCATGTCGTCATCCACAGCAGCCACCAGGGCATTCCCCCGCAGGGCACCCATGGCTTTGGTAATTGAATTCTCACCCTCAAAGCGCATGGTAATGCTCTCCTGGCCTTCACCGGTGGGAGCCGAACTGCTCAGGATTCGCTCTCTGGCGATTTCATCATGAGCAAAGGTATCCGGCTTCAGCCCGATAAGATCATCCATGGCCTTTTCCAGGCTGTCGGTTACACCTATTGAGGCATAGTCTTTGCTGTTTCGAAGGAAGTCGGATATTTTTTCCGACGAGCTGAGGACCTTGATCAGCTGGGGATTCTCCTGAGCCTCCTCCAGAACCGTCCTGAACAGAAGGTCCAGCTTCTCCCGGAAATGATCGCCAAGTTCGATTCCCGCAAGCATGAGCAGGACCTTGGGCACAGGCACGGAATAGAGGGACATGAGTTCCTTTATTTTGTATTTCAGAAGAACGATCTTCTCCGTATTCAGCCCCTGGGCCACCTCGATAAAGAGGATCTCTTCATTGAAATGGGCCTCGATAATGGACGGAGTAGGATCGATGGTTACAGATATTCCCAGAAGTCCGGACAGGGTATTGAGCAGGGCATCCAGCTTCAGGGGCTTGGTAAAAACCTTCCTTACCCCGAATTTCGCCAGCTCCATGATATGCTTGCTTCCCAGTTTCGTGGCCATCATTATAACCGGAACATTTTTTGTATTCGGGTTCCGCAGCTTCTCCTGAAGAACCTCCAGGGCACTTTTACGAGTCAGGAAATAATCCATGATGATCAGGTCGGGAATCTCGCTTCGTATCTTGAGCATCCCGTCGAGGCCGTTAACTCCATGAACAACCTCGATGTCATACTCCGCCAGCTTTCTGCCCAGATAATCCCGGAAAAGAGGCGACTCTTCTATAATGAGGATCTTCTTCATGTTTCCGCTCCGTTATATGCCTGTACTTTAGTTATTCCATATCTTCTGTTGAAAATCAATAATAAATACTAGGAGAGAATAGATGTCAGGATTTCTCTGGTTATTCCATACAGAGGGGGAATACCCATCGACGGATGCAGACGGACGCTAAGGGAATCCCTGTGAGCCAGGGGAAGATCGGAAACATAATAGAGGAATCGGATTGGTACCTCCCTCGGAATAACACCAAGCTCTCCGGCCTCCAGAAGCTGCCGGTAATAGAAGGTTCCCTCCATCTCGAGACCGATGCAGCCCCATATATGACGATAAAAATAGAGCATTCGGCGGTTCTGCATGAGGGTTCCCGCAACCGTGAGAATCGGACCGGAGTGAACATCCCGTCCGGGGACGAGCCTGGCCAGACGCTCCGCCGTACCGGGCTGTGCTCCGCTTAAGGGGTAAAACCTGTCGGAAGCCTGCTCGATAAAGGCATCGGGAATCAGGATATCACCCCTCCGCCCTACAAGGGCACCAGCCTTGCCGAGAACGTTGATTCCCGCGAGGTTACGCCCGAAAAGCAGAATCAGGTTCCGTATTATATCCTCCGCCTGCTCGCCGAAGGCGTAGTCAATGTTTATTATCAGGCCGGTGCCGGGACTCCCGGGTCTGGGTATGCTCCTGTCCAGGGCGTCCAGTTTCAGGGCCGCAATATTTACCAGCTGTACCTGGATTCCCGTGGAGGCGGTATCGCTTAAACGGAGAAGCCCGCACTCCAGCTCGTTGCAGCGTTCCAGTCCGGGGTGGGCTCGCCAGAAATCAGGTCCCATGGCGTAGATAAGGTCCTCGGTGTTCTCCCAGGGATTCTCTGTATAGGGATGGCGGATCTCCTTGCCCCACTGGAGAATCTGGTCCCCGTAACGCCGGGGATCAGGATTCAGACAGTTGGCCACGGAGTGATCGTTGGAGCTGATAATGTAAACAGGAACATCCTCAGGCAGATCCGCCGGCTCAAAACCCAGCAGTCTTTTTGCAGCGTCTGCTACCTGATGCGTCCAAGCCTGGGACCGATGGCGGTGAAAGGTCGGTACATGCCGCCGGAAATCGATATTGATGCTCTCCCTGTGACGGACGATTTCGCTGAGCCGGGGGAGAACCGCCCGGGGCCACACCGATTTCAGTCCCTCTATCTCAGGGGGTGAGAAATCCAGCTGTTCCAGCAGGGAGCTCTCTAATTCTGCAGTTTTTTCAGGATTCTGATGCTGCTGCAGCTTTCCCTCTTCCACCAGGCGTATGGAAAAAGGATCATGAAGACGGCTGCGTATCTTCACCGCCTCAACAGCATAGAGACACAACAGGGTAATAATATCCACCATATCGGACATGCCGGAGCGAAGCAGTACCATGCTCTTACCCGGAAGCATCTCCCAGATATCCCTCCGCCTGGCCTTTGATTCGATGGCGGTAAAAAACAGCTCGGGCTCGGAAAACTCGGTGGGCAAATCGTCCGTCAGCAGATAGGTATGATTCCTCGTTACATTCTCAGGCAGCCGCCGGACTGCGTATAACAGCGCTCCGAAATCAATCTCATGAGAACGGAGCAGAGGATGAAGGGCCGGCTCGAGTTCCCGATAGTGTCGGAGTAATCCGCGGATATCAAGGAATCCCCGGTTGACAGCCCGCATGATTTCTGCGGAAAAACTGCTGAACTCCGCAAAAATCCCCTGCTTATCCAGGAGAATGCTCCCCAGGGCCTGGGCAAAGGCCCGGGAGGATCGCAGAATCCCCAGGAACACCTGAGCCGGAACAGCATAACAGATTGTCTCCTCTTCGGCGATAAAATCAAATCGGTAGGCTTCCTTGAACAGGACCCCCCGCTCGCCGAAATAACTGCCCGCGGGTATCAGATTGTTGCGCAGATCCGGCAGCCTTGGATCATAGACCCCTACACTGCCGCTTTGAACGAAGAAGAACTCAGGATACAGGCTGATTCCGTGGGCAAGGACTGTCTCTCCCTGAACATAGACACGCCGGTCCATATTGCCGGCGAGTTTCTGACGTTCAGCCAGGGGAAGGAATCTGAATGGAATAGTCCGTTCAAAAAGGAGCTCAAGATCGCCATGGAGACTGCTCATGCTACTCCTTCTTGTAATACTCTTCCAACTCCTCTTCGGTAAATGAAGCGGGGTGACTGATCAGGAATGAATCGGTTTTGAGGCCGTCTGCGTTCATCATGGCGGCAATTCTCTGCATGGAAGAGAGAAGAAGTGTCTGCTCCCAGCTGTTCAGGCTGTTGAAGGCTTTGATAAAGTTATCCTGGAGCATGGACGGTTTGTTCCTTACCCGGTCAAGACCGTCCTCAGTCAGGCGAAGATACATCTTGCGTTTATCCTGTATACCCCGGATTCGCTGGACCAGTCCCCGTGCAACCAGCCTGTCGACAATACTCGTTACTGTCGCATGGCTCAGAGAAATGTTCTTTGCCAAGTCCCCCGTCGTCAGGACATCGCGATCGGCAATTTCCTGAAGGACGATCAGCTGGGGTCCGGTTAAACCATACGTTTTCGCCAGTTTTTTTGAGTGAAGATCAATAGCGCGGACAATCTGACGTATTGTAACCAGCACTTCTTCACTAATATCTCGTTTGCGTGCCATCTCATTCTGTCTTTATTATACGAAGTATATCTATAATTTGCCTTTTGACAAGCCGAACACTAACTCGATTATACACAGGATCACTTGAAAGTTAGTATCGGACTTGAAATTTATCTTTATCTATAGTATACAAAATAATATTGAATAATTCAAAGGCTTTAAAGCTGAATTATTCCTGCTACAAGAGTAACAAACTTCAATACTATTGGACTTTTGCAGAGAATTTTATTAGTATTCTAAGCAGTTATTTGCCTAGGATGCAAAGAATTTGTGATATGAATACTGTGTTCAATTAAGGAGAACAATATACATGGCATTAATTTCCGTCAGAAACCTTTACAAGGTTTTCGGACCAAACCCGAAACGGGTTTTTCCCCTCCTTGAACAGGGGAAGTCCAAACCAGAAATACTCAAGCGTACCGGATGCACCGTCGCAATAAACGGTGCAAGCTTTGACATCGAAAAACGGGAAACCTTTGTCGTTATGGGTCTTTCCGGAAGCGGCAAATCAACCATGATCCGCTGCCTGAATCGTCTTATCGAACCCACCAGGGGCGAAATCATCCTGGACGGACAGGACATCATGAAAATGGACAAGGAAAAGCTCCGGGAAACCCGGCGCTATAAAATGTCCATGGTCTTTCAGCATTTCGGACTGCTGCCCCACAGAAGCGTTATCAACAACGTTGAATTCGGCCTTGAAATCGGCGGCATGGACAAGGACGAACGGCAGAAAAAGGCAATGAAGGCCATAGAACTCGTCGGCCTGAAGGGTTTTGAATACAGCAAGCCCGCGCAGCTTTCAGGAGGCATGCAGCAGCGAGTCGGTCTTGCCAGGGCCCTGGCGAATGATCCGGAAATCCTTTTAATGGATGAGGCCTTCAGCGCCCTTGATCCACTGATCAGAACCCAGATGCAGGACGAACTGCTGGAACTTCAGGCAAAGATGCACAAAACCATCATCTTTATTACCCACGACCTGGATGAAGCCCTCAAACTCGGCGACCGGATAGTAATACTGGGTCCCGAAGGACGGGTACGACAGATCGGAACTCCCGAGGAAATCCTCTCCAGCCCCGCCGACGATTACGTAAAAGAGTTTGTTCAGAATGTCGACCGGACCAAGGTGATCACCACTTCGTCCATCATGAAAAGTCATGCCACGGTCAGCTACCCCGCGGACGGCCCGGCGACTGCCACACGCATCATGGAAAAGAACCGCCTGAACGCGATTTTTGTAACCGACAGTGATCGGAAACTGATGGGCCTTGTAACCATCGACGACGCGGCAAAAGCGGCAAAAAAGGGGCAGAAAGATCTGACCCCGATTATTCAGGACAATATCTATACCACTTATCCCGACACTGCCATATCCGATCTTCTCGGAACCGCGGTAACGACAACTTATCCCATCGCAGTAATTGATGAGAATAACGTCTTTCACGGGGTTGTTGACCGCGGCGCGATTCTGGCGGAGGTTACCATAGGCATCGACGATGAAGCCGCCCCGACCCGTTTAAGCGAACTGAACGGCCAGGAAGAAGATGCTGAAACACGGGAGAACGCATAATGAACAATCTGAGAGAAATATTTAATATCGGCGGCGCCTTCGAAGCCGTCATCAACTGGCTCACGGAAAATATGGACGGGGTCTTCGATGCAATTTCCCTGGTTATCCGGACTGTACTCAGCGGACTGAATACCCTTCTTACCTTTCCGCATCCGCTGGTCATGATCGCCATCTTCGGAGCTCTTGCCTGGTGGATGGCCAAGCGCTGGGTTGGAATATTCACGATAATCGGGTTTCTACTGATCTATATCATGGGACTCTGGAGCGCCACCATGGACACTCTTGGGCTGGTTATTACCGCGGTAATAATATCCATGGCCATCGGTATCCCCCTGGGAATCTGGGCCAGCAAGAACGATATGGTAGAGCGGGTAACACGGCCCATCCTTGACTTCATGCAGACCCTGCCGGCCTTTGTCTACCTGATCCCGGCGGTACTCTTTTTCCGCCTGGGTCCCGTTCCGGGAATCGTGGCCACACTGATTTTCTCCCTGCCCCCGGCAGTGCGGTTGACAAACCTTGGAATCCGGCAGGTTCCCACAGAGATAAAAGAGGCCTGTCGTTCCTTCGGAGCCACATCATCACAGATGCTCTTTAAAGCCGAACTGCCCGTGGCACTGCCCACAATCATGGCCGGGGTCAATCAGACCATCATGCTGGCCCTCTCCATGGTCGTAATCTCCGGTATGATCGGAGCCGGCGGACTTGGAAACGAGGTACTGAAGGGAATCACCCAGCTGAAGATTGACCTGGGATTCGAAAGCGGTATTTCCATCGTTATTCTGGCAATCTTTCTCGACCGGGTAACCCAGGCCCTGGGAGAATCCACCCAGAAAAAACAGGGACCCCCGAGCAAATAACAGGATGTTACTCCGGCGGTTTCGGCACCACCGCGACCACCGGGGATATTATTGATTACAACTCTACAGGAGGAGTTTTATGCAACGTATTTTTACTGTACTCATGATGCTTATGCTTGCCGCGACTTTTACCTTTGCCAACGGTGAAGGCGAGACTGCCGGCGCACAGAAGACCGCCGACCTGGTTTATGTTAACTGGGAAGAGGGCGTAGCCTACACACACCTTGCCCAGGCAGTTCTTGAAGACAAGATGGGATACGAGGTAACGATCACCGCTGCCGACGTAGCCCCCGGTTATGCGGCCATCGCCCAGGGCGACAAAGACGCTTTTATGGAAACCTGGCTGCCGGTTCTGCACAAATCCTACATCGAGAAGTACTCCAATCAGATAGTTGATCTGGGACACGTGTTTGAAGGCACCGAGAGCGGTCTGGTAATACCCAAGTATATGGCTGACGCCGGAATATCCAGCATCTCTGATCTTCTGAAACCGGAAGCACAGGAAAAGCTGGACAAGACCATTACCGGTATCGATGCCGGCGCCGGTGTAATGATTACCACGGAAGAAGAGGTAATGCCCGCCTACGGTCTCACCGACGCCGGTTACAAACTGCTGCCCTCTTCCGGACCTGCGATGATGGCATCCCTCAAGGACGCAATCGCCAACAAGGAATGGATTGTCGTTACCGGGTGGAAGCCCCACTCCATGTTCGGCTACTGGGACCTTGCCTTCCTGGAGCAGGACAAAGACCAGGTCTGGGGTGTGGGAAATATCCATATTTTCGGCCGCAAGAACATAGCCGAGGACAAGCCTGAGCTGGCCCAGTTCCTCGGTAATATGTCCATGACCAACAGCGAACTTGGTTCTCTTATGGTCTACATCAATGAATCAAACCTGGACACCCTCGAGGCTGCCCGGGCATGGATGAACGAGAACGAGGACGTAGTTGCCGACTGGATTCCGTAACATACTGATTCATCAGTAATAAAAAGGGGCTGCAAACCGGCAGCCCTTTTTTTATACCCTTACATGAACTTCAACAAAAGCTCTCAGAGTGCAAATCCAAGAGAGATAGTGTATATCGTACTGTCGTTTTCCACCATTGGCTGTATAATGCCGCTAAGAGAAAGGCCGCTCCAGACGATATCAAAGCCATAACCCAGCATAGTAAAATCAAAATCATACTCTATATCATCATGGACAGATTCACCCCACAGCTTTTTCATGGTAAAAAAGGGGGAAATCAAGGCGCTTCCTGCGGGGATATGGGCCTGGACTCCACCGAGAGGGCCTGCAAATCTGCTGTAGTAGGATGACTCTCCATCACTGAAATCCTGGGTAAAAAACTGAAATCCCCCGTCCATCCCGAAAAAAGAGGTAAGCATAAAGCCCTTCCGCACTTCTTTTGAAGAACGATAGAGAACCAGTTCTGCGCTGGGAACAATGTTGAATCCCGAAACAGTCATGTCCACATCAGCTCCGTTATCAGCACCCTTGTCTGTTCCGAAGAGATAGAACCCGCCGTACTGCAGTGAGAAGGAGCCCCAGGAACCGCCGAGTATCCTGGAGTTTGCATAAACGGAACCTCCCTGGACCTCTGATACCTCCAGATCGTAGTACTGGTATGCCACATCTACCCTGTGCCGTTTCGGACTCTCGGTACCGTAATATCCCGTGTAGCCCAGGGGCGGCGGAGCGATACTGAAACCTCCACCGGAATACGAAATACTCTCTCCATAAACGAAAAAAGAAGAGACTAAAACACTCAATAGAGAATACAAAAAGATTTTACTACATCCCGGTCCACTCAAAATCACTACCCTCCATATGATATATAAAAATACCATTCCGGATATCCTTAAAATACATCGGAATGGTATCTGTGATATTATTGAAGGCCCCAATGACGTATGTCAATTTCTTTTTTAGTGTCCCGAACCGTGGGGATGATCTGAAGCAAACTCCTTGTTCTGCTGGTATTTACCGGTAGAAACATTTATAAAAAGGAGTTGTCACCATGTTCCATCCCCCCTTCTGTCCAAATAGTGAGTGCAGACACCACCATCTGCCCCCGAGATCTCCAGCCTGGTACGTGAGAAACGGCAGCTATCACTCCCGCCTTTCCGGCAGAATCCAGCGCTTCCAGTGCCTTCACTGCGGCACGGGCTTCTCCTCCCAGACCTTCAGCCTCGATATTTTTGTTAAGAAAAAGCTTCCCTACCGGCAGATCTTCTCCCACCTCATTACCTCCTCGGGAATCAGGGATATTGCCCGCCTTCTGAAGGTCTCACCCAATACCATCACCAACCGTATCGGCCGTATGGCAAGAC